>JACZXM010000190.1 GCA_022571615.1 Acidobacteriota bacterium
CCGCCACGGCGGCGCGCGCCAACACGGCGACGAATTCCCGCTGGCCGCCGCTGGTCCCGCCCCGTCCGCCGGGCTGCTGCACCGAATGGGTGGCGTCGAACACCACCGGGCAGCCGGTCTCGGCCAGGATGGGCAGCGCCCGGAAGTCCGAGACCAGGGTGTTATAGCCGAAGCTCGTGCCGCGCTCGCAAACCATGACGTTGGGGTTGCCGGCGGCCTCGGCCTTGGCCACCACGTTGGCCATGTCCCAGGGCGCCAGAAACTGCCCCTTCTTGAGATTGAGCGGCTTGCCGGTCTTCGCTGCGGCCACGACCAGATCGGTCTGCCGGCACAAGAACGCCGGGATCTGAAGCACGTCGACGGCATCGGCCGCGGCGGAGACCTGCGAAACGGCGTGCACGTCGGTGAGCACCGGCACGCCGATTTGCTCACGTACCTGCGCCAAGATCTCCAGGCCCTCATCCGGTCCCGGGCCGCGGTACGACTCCAGCGAGGTCCGGTTCGCCTTGTCGTAGGAAGCCTTGAACAGGAAGCCGACTCCGGCAGCGCGGGTGATCGCCGCCAACGCCTCTGCCATGAACAGGCAATGGTCGCGCTCCTCGATCACGCAGGGGCCGGCGATCAAACCCAGATTGCCGTCGCCGAACACGACCTGCCCGCCGATGCTTACCTGGCCCATTCGCTCACCGCCCCTGTTGTACGAATCCGATCAGACCGAGGCCACGTTCTCGCGCTCGGTCATCGCCACCCAGCGGCCGTGATCACGCTCGAGCTTGTGCTCGTACGAAGCGCCGATGAAGGCGGAGAACAAGGGGTGCGGCTCTTCGGGCCGCGACTTGAACTCGGGATGGAACTGGCAGGCAAGAAACCAAGGGTGTTCGGCGATCTCGATGATCTCTACGAACTTGCCGTCATCGGACCGGCCGGTGAGCTGTAGGCCCGCCCGTACCAGCGGCTCCTCGAACGTCTGGTTGAACTCATAACGGTGCCGGTGGCGCTCGTCGATCTGCTCGGCACCGTAGGCCTCCGCCGCGCGGCTGCCCGGCGTCAACAGGCAGCGGTAGGAGCCCAGACGCATGGTGCCACCGAGGTCCTCGACGCCGAGCAGATCGCGTAGCTTGTAGATTACCTTGTCCCGCCCGGCACCCTCGTGGAAAGCGAACTCGTCGCTATCGGCGGCGGCCCCCAGGCGAGCGACCGTTTGCGCAAACTCGATGACCGCGGACTGAAAGCCTAGGCAAATGCCGAAATACGGCACCTTCTGCTCCCGGGCAAAGCGTATGGCGTGCAGCATGCCCCGAACGCCACGGACTCCGAATCCACCCGGCACGAGGATCCCGTCGGTCTCGGCGAGCACGCTCCAGAGGTCGTCACCGGACTCCAATCGCTCCGCTTCCACCCAGTCGATGTCGACGCGCAGCCGGTGTGCGATACCACCGTGAACCAGCGCCTCGGTAAGGCTCTTGTAGGAGTCCTCGAACTCGACGTACTTGCCCACGAAGGTGATCCGTACCCGATCCCGCGGCTGCTCGAAGGCTTCGACCATACGCCGCCAATCCTCCATGTCCGCGTCGCGCATCTCCAACGCCAGCATCTCGCAGATGATCCGATCGAGCCCCTCCTCATGGAATACGAGCGGCACCTCGTAGATCGACTTGACATCGACCGCCGTGATCACGGCCTCTTCGTCGACGTTGGTGAACAGGGCGATCTTGCTCTTGATCTCGTCTGGCAGGAACCGGTCCGTGCGACACAACAGAATGTCGGGCTGGATGCCGATGGAGCGCAGGTCCTTGACGCTGTGTTGGGTCGGCTTGGTCTTGAGCTCCTTGGCGGCAGCGATGTAGGGAACCAGGGTCAGGTGGATGAAGATCGCGTTGCCCCGACCGACATCCTGGCGTAACTGCCGGATCGCCTCGAGGAATGGCAGGCTCTCGATATCGCCGACGGTACCGCCGATCTCGGCGATCACCACGTCGGCAGTGCCCTCCAGCGCCGTGATGCGCCCTTTGATCTCGTCGGTAATGTGCGGAATTACCTGCACCGTGTTGCCGAGGTAGTCACCGCGTCGTTCCTTCTGGATCACGCTCTCGTAAATCTGTCCGGTGGTGAAATTGTTGGCCTGCGTCATCCGCGCCCGCGTGAAGCGCTCGTAGTGGCCCAAGTCCAGATCGGTCTCGGCGCCGTCGTCCGTCACGTACACCTCGCCATGCTGGAACGGGCTCATGGTGCCCGGATCGACATTGATGTACGGATCGAGCTTGAGGAGATTGACGCTATAGCCGCGTGCCTCAAGTAGACGTCCCAGCGCCGCCGATGCCAGCCCCTTTCCCAACGAAGAAACCACGCCACCGGTGACGAAGATGTACTTGGTTTCCATACCGCTGCCTATTCCCCCCACCGGTGTGGACGTCTACCGCCCGCGTCAGCCTTCTGCGCTTCGACCCGTATCCACATAACGACGAACCCGCTCAAGATCCTCCGGAGTATCGACCCCGGGCACGCTGTCGGCAATCGGAAAAGTGTAGACCGACTCCCCTGCTTCGAGGATGCGTAGCTGCTCGAGGCCTTCCAGCCGCTCCAGCGGCGACGGAGCGATTCTAGCCCACCTGGCCAACGCGGTCCTTCGATAAATGTAGACACCAACGTGCAGCCAGTAGGCATCGGTCAAGCGCGGGCGGGGATCGACTCGAATCTCCGCCCTTCCCCGTGGGTTATCTCTCGCCCGCCAGCTGTCGCGCGGGAACGGAATCGGAGCACGACTGAAGTAGAGTGCGCGCCCGGATCGATCGATCACCACCTTCACCACGTTCGGGTCAAAGAGATCGGCGACCTCCTCGAGCGGAGCACGCAGAGTTCCGAACGATGCTCCCGAGTCGATGAACTGCCGCAGCGCGCCCCCCAGCGCGATCGGGTCCAAGAGCGGCTCGTCCCCCTGGACGTTGAGCACTACGTCGGTCTCGAGACCGGCGGCGACGTACGCCACCCGATCGGTTCCCGAGGCCAGGTCGGCGGGCGTCATGATCGCCTCGGCACCCGCCTGCCGAGCAGCCTCGGCGATACGCTCGTCGTCGGTGGCAACAATTACGCGCTCCACGCCTTCGATCTGCTGGCAGCGCTCGGCCACGTGCCAAATCAGCGGCTTTCCGGCAAGGGACGCAAGCGCCTTGCCCGGAAACCGGACCGAGTGAAACCGCGCCGGAATGATGGCGATGCAGCCCATTGCCTGCCCTCTCGTCGTCGCTCCTTGCCCACACGCCTAATTCCCGCTTGCCAGACCCACCACACTTCTACCACGGCCTCCTAATCGACGATGGCCCCGAAGGTACCACCCGACCTGAGTTCGCCTCAATCCGCCCGTGGCCCCCGAACTGGCGCGAGCACCTTCAGCGCGCCGGGCAGGACCGAGATACGCGCCGGCAACCTGCCCGGGATCTCGCCATCGACCTCAACCTCAACGTGCTCGCCGGTGATCTCGAAGCTGCGGCCCCGCAGCAGATGGACGGCCGGGTGCCGAGCTCCCGCGCCGCGCATCAATCTTCGCAGCTGTAACAATGCTTCCAGCACCGGAAGCGGTTCGATCCAGGCCACGTCGAGAGTTCCGCTGCCAAGATCGGCCTGTGGGCACGGCCGCAGCCCACCGCCGAAGTAGGCCCCGTTGCACACCGACAGATTCAGCGCTGCCCCTCGTCTGACCAGCTGACCACCTTCGCTCAGCTCCAGGCTCACCGAGCCGCCGGACAGAATCCGGATCGCCGTCGCCGCAGCGTAGGATCTGCGTCCCAGCCTCGAGAGCCAGCGCGATCGCCGCACGTCAGCCAACACGGCCGAAGCCAGACCCACGTTGACGGCGTTGAGAAAGAGCCTCCGTACCTTCTCGCCACCGTCCGCTATGACCTCGATGGACCCGATGTCGACCTGCCGGGTCACGGCATCGGGAAGCTTTTCGGCGACGGTGCGGGCGCTGGTAAAATCGAGGGATCGGGCAAAGTCACAGCCGCTGCCGATGGGAAGGTAACCGAATCCGGGCGCGTCCGGGATTCCGTCCCGCAGCAAACCGTTCACCACCTCTGCAGCGGTGCCATCGCCGCCCGCTGCGATAACCCACCGCGCTCCCGCGGCCCGAGCACGCGCGGCAAGTCGGGCCCCGTCGCCCGGTCCCGCGGTCCAGACGATCTCCGTCGCCCAGGGCCATCGCCCCACGATCTTCGACAGACGGTTCATTCTCTCGCGTCCGTGACCGCCGCCGGCCACCGGATTACAAATAACAACAGCTTGCATCCTCGGCCCTGTCTCCTATCTAGCAGGCGGCGGTACCCTTCGGGCCATCATACTTTCACCACGGCCTGCTAGCCCCGGCCCGAGTTCTTGACAGCCTTCCGACCCCGACCTATCGTAGCCGCGCCTTGGTGGTTTTGGATCATGGCACGCTGAGGTTGCTCCTCGATCGCGGTTCCTGCCCGCGATCGCCCCCGTCACGCTGAGTACTCCAATCCACAGGCAGACATGCCGGTCACCAGCGCATGATCAGCGAGGGAATCGGACGCGCGGGACTGGCCCTCAAGGCCGGCATCGCCGGAGCGGTCATCAAGCTCGGCATCCCGCCCGACGTGCTGACGCTGTCGTCGTTGCTGCCGATGGTGATCGCTGCCTGGAATCTGGGGCAGGGCCGGCTGGTGGCAGCAGGACTGTGGATTGTTCTGGGTGGCGCGCTCGACCTGATCGACGGCGCCGTCGCCCGCGCCAGCGGCCAGACGTCTACTTTTGGCGGCATTCTCGATTCGGTCGTGGACCGGGCCTCCGACACGCTGATCTACGTCGGCGCCGTGTACTACTTCGATTCGATCGGCGCCCAGCTGTACGTCACCCTCAGCGCCGTGGCGCTCGGTGGCGCGCTGGCGGTATCCTACGCCCGCGCTCGCGTCGAGAACAGCATTCCGGAATGCCGAGTCGGGTTTACGGAACGCGGCGAGCGCATCGGTCTACTGCTGCTCGGGCTGTTCACCGGGCACCTGGCCCAGGCGGTCACGCTGCTGGCCTTTCTGTCCTGGCTGACGACGGTGCAGCGCTTACTGCATGCCCACCGGGTCATTGGAGAGCGCGAGCGCAAGGCCCGCCGCGCTCGGTAGCGGTTGCTCGATGGCGGTGTGCCCCTTCGGGCCAGCACTTTCTCCACGCTCTGTGACGGGCTACGAAGCCGGGCAGACTGCCACTTCGTCGGATGTTCAACTCCCACGCGCAGCCTGGGCACGACGCTGATCGAGTGCCGAGACGCGCCTCACGCAACCGATGGTGCAACGCGGCGCGCAGTCCTTGGAGGTGTGGAATTCGCGCTCGATATCCGCTCGGGTGTACTCGAGCAGTGGGATCCCCGGTTCCCCACGGCGCTGGCTACAATACGAGACGACTCCGGACTCGCCGATGTACAGGTATCGTCCGCCGGCGCGACATTTCCACTCCGCGTATCCATCACGGAGCATCTGCTGCTCCCAGCCCTGACCGACGCGGTGGAACAGGCTACGGTTCACCTTGCCGTGCATCTCCTCGTAGAACGCCGCCATCCCACCCCGGCGCGGGCTGCCATCGAGCTGCCCCTCGTGGTCGTGCAGCAATCCGATGGTCATGTAGAAACCCATAGCGCGAACTTCCTCGACCACGTGGCGCGTCTCCTCCAAGGGACAGGAGCCCAGGACCGCGTTGACGTTGACCCCGAATCGGGCGTGATCGCGCAGCAACTCGAGCCGCGATCTGAGACGTGACCAGGACTTCTGCGAGGTCTCGTTGGGCTCGAGGTTGTCGATCGAGATCTGGAGCATCGTCAGGCCACTCTTGTTGAGCCGCTCGACCCAGCTGCGAGTCAGCGGATATCCGTTGGTGATCGTCGTGCATACGATCCCACGCCGGACGGCGTGGGCGATCACCTCGTCGAGCTGCGGCTGCAAGAGCGGCTCGCCGCCGGTAAGCGTGACCACGACCGTGCCCAAGGCGGCGAGATGGTCAAGGCGCTGGCACAAGATCTCGGTCGGGATCGGCGCAGAAGCGTGATCGAACTCGTTGCAATAGGCGCACGCCAGGTTGCACCGTCGCGTGGTGACCAGATGCGCGAGGATCGGCACGTAGGGATCGCGTAACGCTTGCAACGATCGGCGCGTGCCTGCCCAAAACGGCTTGGGCAATAGCATCGGGCGTCTCCCGAGCATGCGCGATAGCACCCCGTTGAGAAATGCAGACTCTAGCAGGCCGTGGTGGAAGTGTGATGGGCCTGGTTACACCGCCAAGGGTGCAGATGCAAGGCGCCGCGACGTTGGCGATGCCCACGCGCATCGTCAAGGAGCGGCAACGCAGCAGATGC
>JACZXM010000191.1 GCA_022571615.1 Acidobacteriota bacterium
CTGGAATACGGCGGCAATTACCCCGACGCCTTCCCCCTGCGCAACCTGGGCTACATCCTGTCGGGCATGTCCGGCGTGCTCGCCATGTTCGGTGCCGCCCACGCCGCAGGATTGGTGCTCGCCGACGAGCAACCCGTGCGCGCGAACACCAGTCCGATGCCGCTGTCCCCGGGCAAAGCCGCGCTGCTCACCATGCTGTTGCCCGGACTCGGTCACTGGAAGAGCGGGCGTCGGTTCAAGGCGCTGCTGCTCGGAGGCACCATCCTCGGCCTGTTCCTGCTCGGCATGGCGCTCGGTGACTTCGCCGATTTCAACCGCCAACGCCATCCCTACTACTGGGTCGGCCAGATGATGCTCGGGGTACCCGGCTGGTTGACCTCCCTGCTGTGCAGCGGCCAACGCTTCAGTGCCGTCCTGCCGTATCAGGATGCCGGCCTGCTGTTCACCACCTCGGCCGGATTCTTCAACGTGATCGCGGCACTGGACGCCTTCCACCGTGCGGAATCCGATTGGTTGCGAGCCGGTAAATCCACCAAGGAGGCTCCGGCATGACCTCACCGCTGGTGATGATGCTGCTGTCGGCCAGCGGCGGCGCCGATGCCGCGACGAGTGACTTCAGCGGCATCCTCGGTTTCTATGCTGCCGCCGTCAATCCGGAGGCCCGCACCCTGACGGTTATCGACGACCTGGAAAGCAATGCGGACCGAGCCTTCCCGCTTGCCAGCAGCTTCAAGCCCGCCATCCTGCACGAGGTCCTGCGGCTGCTCGATGACGGCACCCTCGACTGGAACGAGCAGATCGAGATCCCGATCTATGATCGCTCCTTGGATGGTGGACGCATCCCGTCGCAAATGAAGGCGAAGAAACTGGTCGGCAAGATGATCGGCCGCAGCCACAACACTTCGGCGGACGTGCTGTTCAAAAGGGTCGGCCTCGCCGCACCGTCCGCGACGCTCTCTGTCTGGGGACTTGGCGCGATCCGCGTCACCACTCCGACCCGCGAGTTCTGGCTGGCGCTGTCGGGGCTCGTTCCCGAGGTGCTGCCCTACGATCAGCTACCCGCGTCGACGGCAGCGTTCGACGCCCTCGACCGGGCTCAGCAAGTCGACCAGGTCGAAGCACTCCGCGCTGGCGGCAAGAACTTCTCGGTCAAGCAGATCGACCGTGCCACGCGCGACTTCTATCGTTTCGGCAGCTGGAATCAATCGACCAGCTTCACGATCCTCGACCACATCGACAACGTCGGGACGCCGCGGCAGATGGTGGGTTTCCTGTACCGACTATTCCTGGCTAACGACCTGTCGCCCGCCCGCAACCGCCTGCTCCGCCGGCAGATGGCGAGGGGTGACGGCGCAAGCGACCGCCACCACATCAAGGTGCCACTGATCTACTGGGGTGGGAAGGGTGGCTCCGACCTTGGCATGGGCAGCGTGATTGGATACGGGCACACGGCCAAGGGGACCCACATCCTCTACGCCATCATGGGTTCCCGCATGATCCGCGAGAACTCTGACTGGAAGCTGATCGAAAGCAGGCTGACGGAGGTGTTCGACAGCCTCGACGGCTCGTGAGTGGCGGGACATCCGACATCGTTGCGCTCAGCCGGTCTCCGGGTGATGTGGTGCGTGGACCTCGACGATCGAGGTCGCGTCTGCGGGGGTGAACTCGCGCCCGGCAGGCGGCGGCATCCCTGTGAGGCGCCTTGGATTGTGCGGGTGGCAGCGAAATCAGCGCGCTCTCAGGGCAGTATTGGGGTCCACCCGCGTCGCGCTCCGCGCTGGCAGCAGTGTGGCGATCAGGCCGGTAGCCAGCAGGGCGAGGGTGATCACCAGATAGGTCGCCGGGTCGCTGGCCTCCACACCGTAGGTCACCGCGCGCAGCGGACGCGCCATCGCGTAGCCGAGCGCCAGGCCGATGGCCAAGCCGATGCCGAGCTGGATGAGCCCCTTGCGCAACACCAGAAGCAGGATGCGATCGGCGGTGGCGCCCAGGGCCATGCGGATCCCGATCTCCTGGCGGCGGCGGGACACGGAGAAGGCCATGACGCCGTACAGGCCGACCGTGGCCATGAACAGGGCGCTAATGCCCAGCAGGGTGAAGAGACGACCGAACAGGGTGAAGGCCCAGGTATGCTGCTCGAGGGCCTGCTGCATCGTTCGCACTTCGTACAGAGGCAGGTCGGGGTCGAGTTGAGCGAGCACGGCGCGGATGCGGGGCACCAGGGTCTCGGCTGCGACTCTGGAGCGGATCGCCACGGTCAGGAAGCGCGCGTCGACCGCTCCGGGCGACAGGTAGATGTGCTCTGGAGATAAGCGATCGCTGCCGAGGCCGCCGACCCCGCCACCGACGTGAAGATCGGGCACCACACCGACGACACGGACCCAGGGGCCGTCGGGGTCATCCGTTGGCAGACGGATGCGCTGGCCCAGGGCTTGCTGATCGGGCAGGAACCGTTGCACGAAGCTCCGGTTGACGATGACCGCCGGCTCGGCGCCGCTGCCGGTTTCGGATTCCATGAACTCCCGGCCCTCGCTGAGTTGCACGCCGAAGGTGTCGAAGAACTGTGTGCCGACCACGGTGCCGCCCACGGTCGGGACATCGCCATCCGTATCGTAGGCTCGGCCCTCGATGGCCACCGCCCACTGGCCGCTTTCGGTGCCGGGCAGGCTGGACGTCAGGGTCGCGCTCTGGACTCCGGGCTCCTGTCGCAGGCGTGCGATGAGATCGGAGAAGAGCTGCTGGCGCTCGCCGCGGCCGGGGTAATCGGACTCGAACAGGGCTATCCGGCCGGTGACGATGTTGTCGGTCCGGAAGCCGAGATCGACCCGGTTGATGTTGATTACGGAGCGAATCATCAGGCCGGCGGTGAGCAGAAGAGCACAGGAAACGGCGATCTCGGAGACCACCAGGAAGCTGCTAATGCGGCCCATACGCAGGCTCGAGGAACCCCGCGTCTCGTCCTGCAAGATGGCTCCAGCACCGATTCCGGAGGCTCGGAACGCGGGGAGCGTCCCCGCCAGCAGCGCAGTCAGCAGCACGGTGCCAATGGCGAACAGCACGCCGTTGGCGTCGATGCTCATGTCGATCCAGTATGGCTTCTGGATGCCGGCAAGCGAGGCGTCGTACATCTTCAGCATGACCTGGGCGCCGGCCAGACCGATCACGCCGCCGGCCATCGCCAGCACGAACGACTCCATGAGCAATTGCCGGACGACACGCCACCGACTTGCTCCCAACGCCGATCGAATCGCGATCTCGCGGCTCCGCACGCTCGCCCGGGCGAGCAGCAGGTTGGCGACGTTGGAGCAGGCGATCATCAGCACACCGAATACGGCCCCGAGCATCAGATACAGGACCGCGGTGACCTCCCGGGGCATGTGGACGCGCTCGTGCAACCGCACCAGCGGCCGGTAGCCAGTAGGCTCGTCGGGGTGCTCGGCCTCGATCCGTTCGGCGATCGCGGTAAGCTCGGAAGCTACTGCCGGGATCGTCACGCCAGCGCGTAGGCGGCCGAAGGTCATAACCCGGTTGCTGCGGCGTGGAACGGCGTCGGGATCGAGCCGCAGGTTGAGCCACGCCTCCTCCCACACCGGAAACGCGAACCCCTCGGGCATCACTCCGATCACCTCGGCATCTTCACCGTTGGCGCGAATCGACTGTCCGACGATCTCCGGGTTGCCCGCGAACCGGTTCTGCCAGACCCCGTACGACAGAACGATCACCGCCGGCGCCTCGGGCTCGCTCTCCTGGGGAAGGAAGGTGCGGCCTAGCAAGGGTGGCACACCGAGGTGCTCGAGCGCGTTGGCCGACATCCAGGCGGCGGAGTAGCGCTCGGGCGTCGTCCCTTCGCTGGCGAGGTTGAGTGATCCCTGGGAGAACGCAGCCAGATCCTCGAGCAGGGTGGCGCGTTGGCGGAACTCGAGATAATCAGGATACGAGATCGTAGTCTGCGAGATACGACGCTCCGGGTTTTGGGCCATGACCGAGATCAGGCGGTCATCCGCGGGGACCGGGATGCCCCGCATGACACTGCCGTACACCTGGCTGAAGGTGAACACCGTCTGGCTGATGCCGAGCGCCATGGTCAACACGGCGACCAGCGATAGCAGGGGCGATTTGACCAGCGTGCGCAGGCCGTAGCGGAAATCGGTAATCAGGGCGCTCATGATGCTCTCGGTCGACTCTTCGCGGGGATCTCGGTTCGGGTTCTCGGTCAGCCGACGGTAGCTCGATGCCGGGCGACGAAACCCGCGCCAGGCGTAGCGGGCCGCGAGCTTGAGCGCTTGGAGCCAGTACCACAACCACAGGCGCGAGGGTCCCTGGTGGCGAGCGCGTTCCTCGTGTTCCTGGTGCAGGTCGCCGATGATGGTGCTGCCCAGCAAGCCCTGCGGCAGAGCCGTGGCCAGCAACCGGTCGGCGCCGCGGGGCGGAGTGGCGCAACGGCGTGGTTTCACGGCTTGACCTCGAAGTCTTCGAGTCCCCGCCACAAGCTCGTCAGCGCCTCATGCGAGCGGCGAAGCTTGGCGATGCCCTCGTCGGTGACCTCGAAATGACGCTGCGGGCGGCCGCCGCGCCAGCCCTCGACCGGCCGCGTGCTCCAGCGCAGCAGGCCCTTGGACTGGAGACGATCCAGGGTGGTGTAGAAGGCGCCGCGGCTCACCGTGCGGCCGGTTGTGCGCTCGAGCTCGCGGCGCACCTCGACCCCGTAGGCCTCGCTGCCCTTGCGCAGAATCGCCAGCAGCATCACCTGCTCGAACTCGCCGAGATAGCTCTTGGTTGACATGTGCTCCGTGGTCGGAGGCAGCGGATCAACACAGTCTACACCGTAGGCCATACGCTATGCAATGTAGACTGCTGTCCTTCGCTGCTCGATGGTTCGACCCGCGCCGGGGGTCGGTCGATTAGAATCCCTGAATCTGTTACCGCGGAGCGAGTATGAGCCACGCCTACGATGACGAATGGCGCGAGGAGGCCAGGCGCCACCAGATGCTCGAGGTGGGGTTCGACCAGGCATCGCGCCGCTGCCTGGTCGCGACGGGTGTCGGACTGGGGTGGACCTGTCTGGAGGTCGGGGCCGGCACCGGCTCGGTCGCCACCTGGTTGTGCGATCGCGTCGGAAAGGACGGCCGCGTGGTGGCGACGGATCTGCAAACCGCGTTCCTCGAGCAGATCGATCGCCCCAACCTCGAGATCCGCTGCCACGATATCGTCCACGACGAGATCGAACAGGCCCACTACGACCTGGTCCACGCGCGCCAGGTGCTCGAGTATCTGTCCGCGCGCGACGACGGGCTGCGGCACATGGCCGGGGCGCTCAAACCGGGGGGGTGGCTGGTTGTCGAGTCGGTCGACTTCTGTTCCTGTGTGCCGCTTGCCGGTGAGGGAACCGATCTGTTCGCACGCTCGATCCGAGTCGGCCTGGAGTTCGTGGCCGGTTTGGGCTTCGACCCTTACTACGGGCGCAGCATCGGCGAGGCGATGCGCCAGCTCGGGCTGCAGGATGTCCAGCTGGAGGGCAAGTGTCACGAGATTGGCGGCCAGCGGCCGCTCACCGATGCCTGGCCGCTGGCGCTGCATCGGTTTCGAGAGACCTTCGTGCGCGAAGGCTGGTTTAGCGAGGAGGAGATCGACGCCCTGCCGCGGCTGATGCGGCAACCTGATTTCTGCGCCATTGGACCGACTCTGTTTTCAGTGCGCGGCCGATACGTGTAAGGTTCGCGCGGTGAACGCTCAAGCCCCGCAACAGATGCAGATCGAGCTCCAAGTCAACGGCCGGCAGGTGCTGGCGGGCGTCGAGCCACGATTGCTGTTGAGCGATTTTCTTCGCCACCAGCTCGGGCTCACCGGTACCCACGTGGGCTGCGAGCACGGGGTGTGCGGCGCCTGCACGGTGCTGCTGGACGATGAGCCCGTGCGCGCCTGCCTGATGTTTGCCGTTCAGGCCGCCGGACACACCGTGCGCACGGTCGAGGACCTGGCGCCGGCACCGGGCGAGCGCGAACAGCTGCATCCGCTGCAGGTCGCCTTCCAGCAAAGCCACGCGCTGCAGTGCGGCTTCTGCACCCCGGGCATCCTGATGTCGATGCTGCCGTTCTTGGCCGACAACCCCGCTCCCACCGAGGCGGAGATTCGATAGTATCTTGCGTCGCCCAGCGGCGCCCGCCGAACCGAACTGGTTGACCGGCTGCTGAAGCATCCCCGATTTGCCGGGCGCTGGACGACGTTCTTCGGAGACATGCTGCGATTGCGTTCCAATGCCGAAGGGGGAGCCGCGCTGACGGCCTACGTGTATCGCTCGATTCAAACCGGGATGCCGTACGATGTCCTCGTGCGGCGGCTGATCGC
>JACZXM010000192.1 GCA_022571615.1 Acidobacteriota bacterium
CGCCGACCTCGAGCGGATCGTGGAGACCTACCGGCGCTTGCAGGGCATCGAAATCGGGATCGCCGATAGCACCGAGCTTCTCGAGGAGGCGGATCCGGAGCTCCGAGAGCTGGCCGAGCAAGAGATCGTTGTTCTCGAAGCCCAGCGGACCGAGACCGAGGATAAGCTGTATCGGATGCTCCTGCCCAAAGACCCCAACGACGCCAAGAACGTCGTTCTCGAGGTGCGGGCGGGAACCGGAGGGGAGGAGGCGGCACTGTTTGCGGCCGAGATCTTCCGGATGTACCAGCGCTACGCCGAGGGCCGCCGCTGGAAGGTCGAGGTTCTCAGCCACAGCCCCACCGGCACCGGTGGCCTCAAGGAGGTCATTGCGATGATCGAAGGCAAGGGCGCGTACAGCCGCTTGAAGTACGAGAGCGGCGTGCACCGGGTGCAGCGTGTACCGGAGACCGAGGCCTCGGGTCGCATCCACACTTCGGCGGTCACCGTGGCGGTCATGCCCGAGGCCCAGGAGGTCGAGATCAAGATCGAAGAGGGCGATCTTCGCATCGACCGGTTCTGCTCCTCCGGACCCGGCGGACAGAGCGTCAACACGACCTACTCCGCCATCCGTGTTACTCACACTCCCACCGGCCTGGTCGTTTCGTGCCAGGACGAGAAGTCGCAGCACAAGAACCTCGCCAAGGCGATGCGGGTACTGCGCTCGCGACTGTACGATCTGCAACTCCAGAAGCAGAATGCTGAGCGCGCCGCCGAACGCCGGGGGATGGTCGGCAGCGGCGATCGTTCGGAGAAGATCCGCACGTACAATTTCCCGCAAAACCGTGTTACCGACCATCGGATCCATCTCACCGTTCACAAGCTCTCAGCGATTCTGGACGGCGACCTCGACCTGATCCTCGAGCGGGCAATCAACGCCTTCGAGGCCGAGCGCCTGAAGGAAGAGTTCGCCGCCGCGGGCTAACCTGCGTTTCTCAACGAGGATGCCTCTCTTGCAACCGCGATCGAGCCTCGCCGATACCCTTCGCGCCGCCGAGCGAGAACTGACGCAGGCGGGCATCGAGGCGGCTCGGATCCAGGCGATGGCGCTCCTGGCCCACACCACCGGGTTGACTCGAGCCGCGCTGCTGGCTCGATTGCGGGAGCCACTCGACCACGAAAACGCCGCGACGTTTCGATCTCTGATACAGGCCCGGGCACGGCATCACCCTCTGCAGTACCTCGTCGGCCAGGCCAGCTTCTTGGACTTCGAGGTCCGGGTCGCTCCGGGGGTCTTCATTCCCCGCCCCGAAACCGAGCAGGTCGTTGAGAGGGTGCTGGCGCTGTGGGAGCCGAGCCTTCCTTGGGCCATCGACCTGTGCTGTGGCAGCGGCGTCATCGCTATAGCGCTCGCGCGTGCCAGGACCGACAGCCGGGTGACGGCGATCGACGTGTCTGCGGTCGCTCTGGCCTCGGCCCGCGCCAGCGCCGCCGATCTCGGTGTGGCTGACCGCATCGAATTCGTTCGCGCTGACCTTCTCGCCGCCTTGCAGCTCGCTGCGCCCCGGTTGGATCGGCTCGGGGTGTTGGTATGCAATCCGCCGTATGCGCCGCGCGCCGCCGTGACCCAGCCTGAGGTTCGTGACCACGAGCCCGAGATCGCCTGGTCAGGGGGCCCGACCGGAATCGAGATCTATGAGCGCTTGATCCCCCAGGCAGCGGCGCTGTTGCCCGCCGGCCGGCCGCTGGTTCTCGAGCTCGGCTATGGACAGGAGGCGAGCGTCCCAGCGCTGCTGGCGGACCCGGGTGACTGGAGTCCGCCGCAGATCAAGCCGGATTTCCAGGGAATCCCGCGCGTCCTGAGCGCCCATCGCCGCTAGCAGGCCGTACTGGAACTGTAGCGCGGCTAGCACGCTTTCACCACGGCCTGCTAGCCCGTGCTTCCGGGGGTGGATGATGACGCGACCGGGCGATGCGACAAGACACTACAATGCCCGCATGGAGAAGCTACGCATCCAGGGGGGTCGCCTGCTCAGCGGCGTGGTTCCGATCGGCGGCGCCAAGAATGCGGCCCTGCCGGCGCTCGCGGCCACTCTGCTGACCGAGCAGGAGGTCCGCCTAGAGAACGTACCGGCGGTGCGCGATGTCGACACCACCTGCAAGCTGCTGCAGCAGCTCGGGGTCACCGTACAGCGTCCCTCTCCTGGCGTCGTCGTAACCCGAGGCTCCGGGAGCACCGACTCCGAAGCCCCTTACGAACTCGTCAAGACGATGCGCGCCAGCTTTCTCGTGCTCGGACCCCTGCTCGCGCGCACCGGCCACGGTAGGGTTTCGCTGCCTGGCGGCTGCGCCATCGGGGCGCGGCCGGTCGATCGCCATCTCGACGGCTTCGTGCGGCTAGGCGCCGAGCTCCGAGTGGAACACGGCTATGTCGAGGCTCGCTGCTCCCGGCTGCGCGGTGCCGAGATCGCGTTCGACGTGCCGACCGTCGGCGGCACCGAAAACTGCATGATGGCCGCGACACTGGCGCAGGGCGTTACCGTGTTGCGCAATGCCGCTCGCGAACCCGAGATCATCGATCTTGCCATGCTACTCAAGCGGATGGGCGCCACCATCACCGGCGCCGGCACCGACACCATCCGCATCGAGGGCGTGGATCAGCTGCACGGAGCCGAGCACCGGGTCATCCCCGATCGCATCGAAGCCGGCACCTATCTGATCGCCGGTGCGCTCGCGGGCGAGGGCCTGGAGCTGATCAACTGCTGCCCCGACCACCTCCAGTCGGTGATCGACAAGGTCCGTGACGCCGGCGTACAGGTCGAGGTTCTCGCCGACAGCCTCAAGGTAACGCGACCAGCACTGACGCTCCCCGTCGACCTCCGTACTCAGCCCTATCCGGGGTTTCCGACCGACATGCAGGCACAGTTCATGGTGCTCATGACGCAGGCGCGCGGACGATCCGTGATTCGAGAGGCTATTTTCGAGAACCGCTTCATGCACGTTCCCGAGCTTCACCGCATGGGGGCGGACATCAGCATCGACGGCCGCAGTGCGGTGGTACGTGGGAGGACGGCCCTGAGCGCTGCTCGGGTGATGGCTACGGACCTACGCGCCTCGTCCGCGCTCGTGCTGGCTGGCCTGCTGGCGGAGGGCGAAACCGTGGTCGACCGCCTGTATCATCTCGATCGTGGCTACGAGAAACTGGAGATCAAACTGACCGCTGCCGGTGCCGTAGTGCAACGCTTCCGCGAGTAGCGGCTGCCAGGAGGCCGTGGCCTGCCAGGCAGGAAGGAGAGCATGTCCGAGGACAGCAACACGGCAAGCTGCTTGTTCTGCCGCATCATTGCTGGTGAGATACCCGCCAAGATCGTCCGGCAGGACGATCGCGCGGTCGCCTTCGAGGATGTGAATCCGCAGGCTCCGACGCACGTGCTCGTGGTGCCGCGCCAGCACATCGGCACTCTCAACGACCTGACGGTTCAGCAGGAGGCGCTGGTAGGCCATTTGATCGCCATGGCGCGCGATATCGCTCGCGAGCGCGGCCACGCAGAAGCCGGTTATCGGACGGTCTTTAACTGCAACGCGGCGGCCGGCCAGACCGTGTTTCACGTTCATCTGCACTTGCTCGGCGGCAGGACCTTGTCCTGGCCTCCTGGCTAGCAGGCGCGCATCGGCAAGGGGACTCCAATGATCAGAACCGAGCACCGCGACGGCGTGCGTGTGCTGCACATGGAATTCGGTAGCGCCAACGCATTGAGCCCACGGGTCGCCGACGCCATCATCGCCGCTCTCGAGGGCAACGGCCCCCCGAGTGTCCTGACGGGTGAAGGACAGGTCTTCAGCGCCGGCCTCAATCTTATCGAGCTCGCCCCCTTCGATCGGGGCCAAATGGCGGCCTTCGTGGAACGATTCTCCGTGTTGATGGCGCGTGTCCTTACGACCCGCTTCCCGCTCGTTGCAGCCGTCAACGGCCACGCGGTCGCCGGTGGATGTGTGCTGGCGATGGCCTGCGATCAGCGTGTCGGCACGGCCGGTCCCTACAAGATCGGTATGAACGAGATGGCGATCGGCCTGACGCTTCCAGCCATCGTGACCGAGATCCTGCGCGGCAAGCTCACCGCCGAGCATGCGCGTACAGTCATCCTCGGCGGTGCCCTGTACACGCCAACGGAGGCGCTCCCGGTGGGTCTGTTGGACGAGCTCGCCGACGATGCCGAACAGGCGCTCGATCGAGCTTGCGAGATCGCTCGCGGCCTCGGCCGATCGCAGGCGGAATTCTCGGCCATGAAGGGCAGCTTGGTAGCTCCGATCACCGAGCGCTTTCAGCAAACGCACGAGGCGCTCGATTATCGTTTCATCGAGTCCTGGTTCGGCGAGACGGCGACCCGCATGCGAGCCGAGGCCGTCGCGCGCCTACAGGACAAGGCCAGACCCTGATCACCGCGTTCTGGAGGCTTGTGTTGCGGGCTCCGATCGCGGTGCGGTGAGTTGCCGTATCGGAGGCACGACAGCCGCCGCCGCCAGCAGAATCTCGAGCGCCCCCTCGCCGCGCAGCGTCGTCGCCGCCTCCAGCATCGTGCTTCCCGTGGTGACCACGTCGTCCAGCAGAACCACCCGCAGTCCCTCGATCCGCCGTCGAGACGTTTCGACGGCGAAGGCGTCACGCAGGTTGGCCCGCCGGCGTCTGGCACCAAGACCCACCTGCGGCGCGGTAGCACGGACGCGTCGGAGCACCTGCATGACCCTCACGCTCGGAAGCTCTCGGGCGACCCCGCGCGCTAGCGTCAGCGCCTGGTTGTGACCGCGCACCCAGCGACGGCGCCAGTGCAGCGGCACGGGGACCACGATCTGCGGGGCCGTTTCCTCCAACAGCATCGCAATCTGTTGCCCCAGACGGCGACCGATCAGCGTCGCGCCGTGGTACTTGAGCGCATGCAGCAGGACCCGCGCCGGACCCTCGAACGCCATCGGAGCCCAGATCCAGAGACCGGGAGCAACACAGGTCGGGCGAGTCCGCAACGGCAGGGCTGCCGAGCAACGCGAGCACAGAAACGGGCTCCATCCCGCCGCCGCGGCCGGCCGGCGGCAGTTCAGGCAACGTGCCGGCAGCAGGGCGTCGATCAGGGCATCGCGGACTTGCTCACCGAGCATGCCCTGTAGGACGGTCACGGGAACCGAGTTTCAGACGATCGGCGCGTCGATCTCCTCTGCGCGCCGCGTGTCGCGCGATAGATCGATCAGCAGGGTTCCCCAACGGCCGCAACCCGAGCATCTGTGCGCGTGCTGCCGGTGCTTGGTTGCGCACTCCCGACACCGGTAGCGAGGATCGAGAACTCCGCCGCGACGGATTGTCTCCTCCAGTAGCTCGTATGCCTCCTCGGTCTCCTGCCGGCGGCGTCGAACCTTCGCCAGGTAGGTGTCGATTACCGGCGAATCCACGACCATACCGGAGAGTTGCTCGAACAGCTCAGCGGCCTCATCGATAAGCTCGAGTCGGTAGTACAGCCTTCCCAGTAGGATCCGAGCTGCAAGCACCGCCTCGCCCTGCATCGTGTCCGCCGCCTCCCGCAGCACGCGGATGGCGTCCTCGGGTTGCTCGTTCTCCAGATACAGGTTCGCCAGCCGGCGCAGTAGCTCGACTGAGCCCGTCGCCGCGACCCCTGCCTGCCAGTAGCGCGTTGCCTCATCCGCCTGTCCCGCTTCGATCTCGACCTCACCGCGCAGGATCTGGCCGGGCTCGAAGCCGGGGTCCTGCGCCACAAGCTCTTTGGCCACGGTGCGAGCAGCGTCCGCATCGCCGGCGCGCAGCAGCTCGTAGCCGCGCTCGGCGCGCAGTCCCAGCAGCGTGGTGTGCTCGATCGTCGCGCTTGCTCCGGCAGCCTTGAGGAGCTGTCGCTGGGTCTCGATCGCCGCTTCCCAATCCGCTTCGGCAACGTGCAGGTCACGCACCCGGGCCAGCCGCCGCTCATCCGGCCCCTGCATCTGCAGCAACTGCCGCAGGTACCGTAACGCCCGCGTGCGGTCGCCGGCGGCCTCCGCGTCCAGCCCCAGGCTCTCGACCGCACGATGATCATCAGGCGCCAGCGCCAGGGCGCGCAGATGGCGCTCGGTCGCCCCCTCTATATCGCCGACCCGACGGGCTGCGTCACCGGCGAATAACCAGGCCTCCGCGTTCGATCCGTCGGCGCTCACGGCCGCCTCGAGCTGCTCGAGCGCTGCCGCAGCGTCCTCCCGAGCAAGCTCGCGAATGCCGACTTCCAAAGCGGCCGCGGCAACAGCAACACCGCGCTCATTTCGTCCCTGCCGCCAGCTCACCATCGCCTGGCGCGACGACAGGGCCAACGAGTACAGCAGGGCGAGGAAG
>JACZXM010000193.1 GCA_022571615.1 Acidobacteriota bacterium
ACGTAAGTCCCTCAACTGCAATCCTCATGGTGACCGGACTGTACCGTGCCGCCGCTCGCGGGCCAACGATCCGTGCACGGCGGGTGATAATGGACCGACCGAGGGCGTCTTAGGCCAGATCGACGCCTTGTTGCGGGGCAAGCCGCATGTCGCGGTTGGCCCGAACGTGCCCCGAGCGGGGTGGATCGGAGGAGCTATCGATGATCGCCAGCACGCTACTACGTCCCGCCGGTGCTCTGGAGCCCGACGGCATGTTCTGCTTCTCGCTTTCCTACAGCCTGGAGGGCGACGAGGACCTAGCGCACATCCACGGCCCGGCGCTGCCTGGAACGAACGCCGGGGTGCGCTGGGACCTGGAAGTCAGCGCACCCAAGCAGGCGTGCGTGGGTCCGCTTACCAAGAACGAGAAGAAGAACCTGCGTGGTGGGTTGTACTACTTCGTCGTTCATACAGCGGATGGCTTAGGCAGGGGCGGGATCCGAGGACAGATCGTCCCGGTCGTGGCGCCCGGGACCTAGCACTCCGTGGTGGAGGCTAAGTCCAACTTGAACGTGAGAGCGCATCGATGAGACGGATTCTCGCCGGTGCGGCCGTCCTGGTATTGGTTGTCGGCGTCATCCTGGTGGTACGAACGCTGGGCTTGGCATCTCTGCAACCTGGGCCCGAGGTTCCGGCAACCATCGAGGTCGACGCCGAGGCGGCGGCCGCCCGGCTGGCGCGGGCACTCACTTTCCCGACCATCTCCTACCTGGCGCCCCAACCGATTGACCGGCAGGCGTTCGTCGACCTGCACGACTACATCGAGCTGTCCTACCCGCTGGTGCACGAGGTACTGGGGCGCGAGGTGGTGGGCGATCTGAGCCTCCTGTATTGCTGGCAGGGCGTCGACTCGAACCTCCCGGCGGCGGTGTTCATGGCCCATATGGACGTGGTGCCGGTGATCCCGGGCACCGAGGCCGACTGGGAGCAGCCACCCTTTGACGGAGTCATCAAGGATGGCTACGTGTGGGGACGGGGGGCGATGGACGACAAGAGCGGCGTGTTCGCCCTGCTCGAGGCGGTCGAAGCCCTGCTGGCCGATGGCTATCGACCCCATCGCACCGTGTACCTGGCTTTCGGGCACGACGAGGAGTTGGGCGGCTACAACGGTGCCCGCCGCATCGCGGATCTGCTCGAGTCGCGCGGCGAGCGTGATCTCGCCTTCGTTCTGGACGAGGGTGGCGGCGTGATCGGCGGCCTGCTGCCGGGCACGGAAAGGCCGATTGCGGTGATCGGGGTGGCAGAGAAAGGCTATGTCAGCTTCCGCTTGAGTGTCGAGGGCGAGGGCGGCCATTCCTCAGCCCCACCGGAGAGTACCAACATCGGCATTCTGGCCCGGGCGATCACGCGGCTGGAGCAGGATCCCTTCCCGACCCGGCTGCACGGGACGGCGCTGCGGGCCTTCGACTACCTCGGCCCGGAGATGTCGTTCGCGCCCCGGCTGGTGTTCGCCAACCTGTGGCTGTTCAAGCCCCTGGTGGTGAGGATGATGTCCGGGCGCCCCGAGATGGCCGCGATGGTGCGCACCACGACTGCCGTCACGATGTTTAACGCCGGTATCAAGGACAACGTCCTTCCGATCCGGGCTTCGGCAGTAGTCAACCACCGCATTGCCCAAGGCGAGACCATCGAGGAGGTCTTGGCCCGAGACCGGATGGTGATCGATGATGACCGCGTCCGGGTGGAGCTCGCCGATCCCGATGGCGCCAAGGATCCCTCGGCGGTGTCCGATATCGAAGGAGCAGCCTTCGCCATCTTGGCCAAGACGATCCGGCAGACGATGCCGCAGGAAAACCCGATCATCAGCCCTTTTCTGGTGATCGGCGGTACCGACGCCAAGTACTACTCGGGGCGCTCGGAGAACGTGTTCCGCTTCCTGGCCGTGCCCATGGACATGGAGGACTTCAAGCGCGTCCATGGCACCAGCGAGCGCATCGACATCGAGACCTTCGCCACCGGCATCCGCTTCCTTCAGCAGCTAATACGCAACCTCGACGAGCTACCGCCCGAGTAGCCCGAGGCCGGCGCGGCTTTCATTGTTACATCCTATCCTGGTGCTCTATGACCCCTCGAGCCACCAGGTAGCAACCCAGGGCCAGCGGGAAGACCGGCCACCAGCTCTCGACCCATTCGAGCGACAGACCGAACAGGGTGTTGGAGAGCGCGACGGCGCCGAACAGCACCAGCAGCGCACCGCCGACGATCGAGCCTCCCATCGCCGGGATCTTGAAGTCTTCCGGAAGCTCGATCGCCGCCGTGCCCGCCGCAGCATGGTTGTACAGCGCCGCCATGCGGCCAGCGTCGATGAGGTTGAACAGCCACAAGAAGAAGAGGGCGAAGCCAGGCGCAGGCTCGAGACCGCGAGGTGCGTTGACCACGACCATCAGGAGCATCAACCACACGGCAGTCAGCGTGAACCCGCGCGTGTAGAAACCGATGTACACCTGGCCGAGTCCCGGCACGATCGAGAGTAGGGCGGCTGCGCGAGGCGACTTGCGGCGTGGGTCGAAGAGCTGCCGCTCGGTGAATCGGTCGGGTGCGCCCGCTCCAGAGTGCGGCACAGCCGTCGGGCTGGTTTCCTGGGTCTGGCCGTCGATTTCCGGGCTCGGTCCTAGTGTCTCGTTCATCGGCTCCTCCTCATCTCGCAGTGTTGTCCGGTTCATGCTCTTGCGTATGCTCTCGGCCACCGTCGACCACGTACCGCAGCAGCTGATGCCACAGCGCACGCAGGCGCTCGAAGACCGTTTGGATGGTCCATTGCCATTGCTTTGCCAGGAGCTCGCTGCCAGCTCGCTGCCAGCACGAGAGTCCCTTCTTCAGATTCAGTTCGTCGAGCAGCGCGCTGCCGCACGGACCCAGATAGGCTACCGCCCGCTCGGCAGAGCTTGCCCAGCGGCTGGCGCTCGCATCCGTCAGCTCCTGTACTCCGCTGCGCAGGGCGCTCTCGACCCTGACCCCCTCCTGCCGAACCTCCGCCAAGGCGCGGCCACCTAGATCCCACAACGGGGAACCGGGTACCCCGATCACCAGGAACAGCGCCAGCGTGCCGGCGTACGCTCCCTCGAGCGCCAGGCGCGGACGCCGCACCAACCGCTCCCACAGCGGCACGACCTGGGGCACTCTGACCGTCGCCCGCAACACCTCGGCGGCAAAACCGGCGCCCGGATCCATCTCCGCCAACGAGGGCAGATCCCGGTGTAGCCTCTGCAGCACGCGATCGAGCGCGGCGCATTTCGTGCAGGCGTCCAGGTGCATCCGCAGCGTCTCGTCGGCTTGGTACAACGTCGCAACGACGCGCTCGCTCAACCGATCCGCGGCCCGCTCGCAGGCGCTGCCGGAGGTTTTGGCCAGGATCCCGGACAGCAGCTTCTGCCCCGGTGCGAGCGCATCCCCCGGGCCGCTGGCCGCAATGAGCGTTTCCAGGTCGTGGCACCGGCGGCAGCGCGCCGCGTGCTCCTGCATGCGTTGCTCGACTCCCGCATCCAGCGGCCCATCGAGGCTCGCGAACAGGATCTCCTCGAAGCGGTGGCAGTCCACGTTCAGGCTCCGTACGAGGGGTCGAGATCGAGCACCCAGCGCGCCAGCTCCAGCCGTGCCCGGTTGGTGCGCGCCTTCACGGTGCCGAGCGGGATCGACAGCAAATCAGCGATCTCCTGCTGTTTGAGGCCCTGAATCTCTTTGAGCAGGATCATCTCGCGGTTGATCGCGGTCATCCTGTCGAGCGCCCGCTCGATCAGGTCGCGCCGCTCGCTCTCCTGCGCCGGTTCATCCGGAGCCTGCCCGCACTCGACACGGGCCTCCGTCTCATCGTCCAGCGGTGTCGGCGCCAGCCGCGCCTTGAGATGGCGGATGCGGTCCAGAGCACAGTTGCGTGCCACGCGCACGGCCCACGCGGTGAAGCTCCCGCTCGCCTCGAAGCTCTCGAGGCCTCGATAGATCCGAACGAACGTCTCCTGGGCCACGTCGCGCGCCTCCTCGCGGTCGCGAAGGTAGTGGTAGGCAAGCGCAAAGATCCGCCCCTGGTAACGGCGCACCAGGGCCTCCCAGGCGAGCTCGTCGCCTCGGCGGCACCGCTGCAGCAGGATCTCTGTCTCCACCTGCGGCCTTCGTTCTCGGGCGCCGCCCTCCTACCCCACTGTGAGCCGGGCACCGGCAACGCTTCTTTTCTCTTACTGGCACTAACGCGCGCTCGAGCCAGATAGTTCGGTCTGGGGGGTCGAGCGAGGTCTTTCTATGTTACCGGCGCAAGCAGGCGACCCTGTTTACAGCGCAGCAGGGCGCAGATGATTGTATATGTGGGAAAATTACCACTTATGGTAAGTTGTAGACATGTATCTCGACGCTCTTGTTCGCCGCTTCCGCGACCGTCCGTTCTTCGAGACCCGCGAGGTGGAGGCGCTTTTTGACGAGCCCCGGCCACAGGTCCAGGCGCGCCTGTCTCGATGGGTGGCGAATGGAAAGCTCGTGCGTTTACGCCGTGGCAAGTACTTGCTGCCGGCGTTCTACCGGCGCGTTGAGCCCTCCGTCTACTACATCTCCAACTACTTGCTGAGGCCTTCCTACGTCAGTCTGCACAGCGCGATGGAATACCATGGGCTCATTCCAGAGGGCGTCGGCGTGCTGCAGGCGCTCACCCCCAAGCACGGCAGCAAATGGGCCACGCCGGTCGGCAGTTTCCGGTACCAGTCCGTCGGTCAGGACCGTTTCTTCGGGTATCGGTCGTACTCGTTGGGGCGCGGGCAAGTCCCCCTGGAGGGTGGACCCACGGCGGCGCAGCAGGCCTTCTTGATGGCCGTTCCCGAAAAGGCGATCTTGGACCTGTTCTACCTGTCGCCTGGCGAGTGGTCGCGAGAGCGAATCGTGGAGATGCGATTCCAGAACGTCGATCAGATCGATGGTGATCGCCTACGGGAGCTCGCCGCCAGGTACGCAAGCCCCAAGGTAACGCGGGCCACGGAGCGGTTCATCCTCATTCACTCGTCGGCGCGGCCGGGACAATGAGATGAAGGACCAGGCAATTGCGATCGCAAGTGCAGCCGCGGATGACCGAGCGGCGAGGAATCGACTCAGAGAGTACCTCCAGCACGTGCTGTTGCGGACGATGTTCGAGCGCGACATGCTCGAGGACCTGGTCTTTCATGGCGGCACCGCGTTGCGGATACTGCACGACCTACCACGCTTTTCGGAGGATCTGGACTTCCACACGAGAACCCTCGGTAGCGGCTACAACCTCGGGCCGTACCTGCAAGACCTGAGCCGGGACCTCGAGCAGTCGGGCTACCGGGTCGAGCTCACACCTGCACTGGAAGGCAATGTGCAGTCGTGCATGGTGAAGTTCGTTGGACTACTGCACGAGTGCGGCTTGAGTCCACGTGCCGAGGCTCGATTGAACGTCAAGCTCGAGATCGACCGGCGGCCCCCGGGTGGGTTCGGTGTGCGGTCCCACCCCGTATCGGTCTACTTTCCTTTCGTGGTGCATCATCACGATAAGCCGAGCTTCATGGCGGGCAAGCTGCACGCCATCCTGCAGCGGCCTTACCCGAAGGGCCGTGATCCTTACGATCTGATGTTCTATCTGCTGCGCTGGGAGGGCACCGAGCCCAACATCGAATACCTGCGGCAGGCCCTCGACCAGACGGGCTACTCGGGTGAGCCGATCTCCAAGGACAACTGGCGGCGTATCGCCGCCGACAGGTTGCGGGCTCTCCCTTGGGACCGGATCCGGGAGGACGTGGCACCCTTCCTTCTGCGAGCGGCCGACTCGAAGGTGTTCCAGCAAGAGCTGCTTCTGCAACTGCTGCAGGAGTGAGCCGCCTGGGTCCGAAGATGCAGACACGCGCCTGGCATTACTCGCGCTGCCCACACTCACACCGTTCCACTTCGATTATCTCGACCCAGACGCACATGCCTCGCCCAGCACCTGGTCGAGGATCTGCACGGCGCGGTCCGCTTCCTCCTCGGTCACGATCAGCGGCGGGGCGATCCGGATCGAGCTATCTCCGCAGCCGAGCACCACGAGGCCCTTTTCGAAGGCGCGATATAAGACCCTCTCGAGCAGCTCGTGATCGGGCTCTTTCGTGGCCTTGTCCTTGACCAGATCTACGGCGAGCATCAGACCCAGGCCCCGGACATCGCCGATGGCTCGATGCCGCTGCTGTAGCTCGCGCAGCCGTTCCAGCAGGGGTGTCAAGCGACACCTACCTCTACGAGTTAAGGCGACACCTACCTTTACGAGAAGTGTCGTCTTGGCAAGGGTCTGCTCAAAGGAATCGAGACACTCGAGATCGCAACCAGC
>JACZXM010000194.1 GCA_022571615.1 Acidobacteriota bacterium
CCGCAGGATCGCGAGCATCACCAACTGCTCGAACTCGCCGAGGCGTGCCTGTCGTGCCAATCGTTACCTCCCCGGAGCGCCTTCGAACGCGCCTTTTACTCTTCGTGCCCACAATGTAGTCAACATGACCACATTGTAGGCACCAATCGGCGATCCGCGCAAGAGCTCGGCGATGCCGAGTCGCGCATGAAGGCGCGCTTCGACGAGGTGCTCGCCGAGATCGCCTAGCCAGCTGCTAGCGGCGGCTACTCGAGGCGCAATGCTTGCATGGGCTGCGTGCGCGCTGCCCAGCGTGCCGGGAACCAGCAGGCCAGAAGTCCGACCGCGGCGATGAGCAGGCTGGCGGCGAAGTACGCCAGCAAGTCGCCTTGCGATGACCCGTACAGCAGGTGCTGCAGCAGGCGTGCGCATCCCACGGCTAGCGCCAGTCCGGCGGCGACGCCCACCACGATCACCCGCATCCCCTCGTTGATGATCAATCCGACGATCTGGCGGCTGGTCGACCCTAGCGCCAACCGCACGCCGATCTCACGAGTGCGTTGTGCGACCTTCGCGGCGAGCGTCGCGTACAGTCCGATCGCGCTCAGCAGTACCGCGAGGCCGCCCGCGTAGCCGACGGCGGTGGCGCCCATGCGCAGCGGTCTCAGGTTTCCTGCGATGCGAAGTGGCATCGGCACCAGCCCGGTTACAGGGACGTTTGCGTCGACTTCGCTCACGGTACGGGCCAGCGTAGGCAACATGGCCGCGGGGTCGCCGGCAACGCGGATCTGCAGCCGGGCATCGACTTGATCCGGGTTCTGCCAGAAGGGCACGTAGAGGTAGGGTCGCGGCGGCTCGGCGCGATTCTGCAGCGGCACGTCCGCGACCACACCGACGATGCGGTGTTCACGGTCGGCGACACGGACCGCTTCGCCGATCGCGCTGGACCCGGGGAAGAGCAGGGTCGCCAGCGCTTCACTGACCACCGCCACCAGGGGGGCGCTGGTATCGTCCGCCGGCGTGAACTCTCGCCCGCTGCGGAGGGGAGTCCTGAGTGTTTCAAAATACCGCGGACCGACCTCGATGTAGCCCACCTCGTGGCTGGCCTCACTGCCTGCTGGCGAGACCTGGTTGCCGAGACCGTAGAGGGCGATCCCGGTGCCGACCATCGTGACCGACTCGACACTGGGCAGAGCCTCCAGACGTGCGGTGACGTCCTTCAAGAACGCTTGGGCACGCGGCGGGGAATACTCGATCATGCGCGGCCGGAGTCGCATGAGGGCCACATGGGAGGGATCGAAGTTCGCGCCCCGGATCATCGACGCCGCGCTTCCAGCTAGTAGTGCGGCGATCAACACCAAGGTGACCGCGGCGGCCGCCTGGGCACCGAGTAGCCAGGCCGCGGCGCCGCCCCGCGACGTCACCGCGCGGTTGTGCCCGCGGAGTCCCGCCGCCGCGTCGCCGCGGATGCTGCCGAGGGCGGGGAGGATGCCGAAGATCACTCCGGCCAGGATTGTCAGACAGGCCGTGGCGAGCACGACCGTGGGCGTCAGCGTGAAGTCGAACTGCAGCGGGCGCCCCACGGCGTCGGTGCTGTAAAAGCGTGCGCTCAGTAGCCGCGTGAGAGCGGCCGACACTGCGACTCCCAAGGCGCCGCCGGTGCATGCGAGCAGGACCGATTCTGTGAGGAGCTGCCGCAGCAACCGCACGCGCGGCGCTCCGAGGGAACTACGGAGAGCGAGTTCCCGCGTTCGTACCTTCGCGCGCGCGATCAGCAGGCCGGCGAGATTCACGCAACACACCAGGAAGAGAACTCCCACCACGAGTGCGAGGAGTTGGACGAATTGTCGATCTGAGGGACTCGGGTTCGTGCCATAAGTGGGAACGACTAGCGCACCGCTGTTTCTCCCGGGGCCGGCTCCATGCCAATCCGTCGGGATCAAGGTGGCCGCCTCAGCACTCGCCGCTTCGATGCTCACACCATCGGCGAGTCGGCCGAACATCTTCAGGATGGTGCAGCCGCGCTCCTCGAGTACGGAGCACCATCGGTAGCCGACCGGCAGCATCATCGTGGGCATGTAGATACGCGTCGGCTGCGTACCCGTCCCATGGAATTCGGGGGGTGCCACGCCGATCACCGTGAAGGGCACCGTGTTGATCTTGAGCGAAGCGCCGATCGCTTCCGGGTCCTGTCCGAACCACGTGCGCCAGAAGTCGAAGCCGATCACCACGACCGGATCCCGCTCAGGAACGGTGTCCTCTTCGGGGGTGAAGAACCGGCCGAGGACGGGCTCGAGCTCGAGCATCGGGAAGAAGTTTGCGGACACCACGGCACCGTTCACCGCGCGCGCCTCGTCGGCGGAGGTAACGAACAATGGCGCACTTGGGTACACCGCTGCCAGATCGTGAACAGCACGAGTGGAATCACGGAAATGCACGTAGTCTGGATAGGACACGAAGCCGGTGCGCGTGCCCTGGTCGCGCGTCGGCCTCAGCTCGACGACTTCTGCCGCGCGAGGTACAGGCAGCGTCTGCAGAAATAGCGTGTGCGCCAAGGTCAGGACGGTGCACACCGCGCCGATGGTCAGGGCCAACGTCGTTACCGCTGTCAGCGTGAAAGCCGGGCTGCGGCGGAGAAGTCGCAGCCCATAGCGAAGGTCCTGCACGGCTGACTCGAACAGGTAGGTTCCTCGCGCCTCGCGGCATTCTTCGCGCAACGCGGCGACGGAACCGAACTCGGCATGGGCACGCCGGTGCGCCTCGGCGGGTGTCAGCCCCGACGCGACGAGTGCCTCGATCTCGCGTTCCAGGTGGGCGCGCAGTTCCTCGTCGATCTCTCGTTGCACCGCATCGCGGCGCAGCATCGCGCGCGCCCACGACCGGAATCGCCGGATCATGAGCTAGTGGCCTCCAGAACCTGCGCTACGGCAACGGTCAGCCGTTGCCACTGGCCCGTTTCGCGGTCCAGGTGCCGGCGGCCCGCGGCGGTAATCTGGTAGAAGCGCGCCCTGCGATTGTTCTCCGACTTGCCCCAGCGCGCCTTGATCATGCCCCTGTGCTCGAGCCGGTGGAGCGCCGGGTACAGGGACCCCTGCCGCACCTGCAAGGCATCGGCGGAGAGCTGGCGAATGCGTTTCGAAATTGCCCAGCCGTTCTCCGATCGCAGCGCAACCGTCTTGAGAATCAACAGATCGAGAGTGCCCTGCGGCAGGTCCAGGCGTTCATCGGACATGTCTACCCCTCTTGCTTCGACAAGAGAAGGCTAGCAACTCTCTTGTCGAAGCGCAAGGGGAAGGGCGAACTGGCGCGCTCGGGTAGCCTTCTACTGGTACGGCCCCCTACCCGGTTGGGTGATCTCGAACCCCTCACGATCCTTGGCGGCGCGTACCATCGCGCGCACATCGGCTAGCAGCTGCTTGGCGTCGTAGACGATGCCGTCCTTGATGGTGTACTTGATGCCCCCGACGCGGCGCACCTGGTTGTCGGCTCCGAGCTTCACCGCGCCGATGCCGTAGAGGACCTTCAGGTTCGCCAGCGGGTTCTCGTCGACAACGACGAAGTCGGCCATCTTCCCCACCTCGACGGTGCCGACCTGATCGGCAACCCCGAGCGACTGGGCGCCCAACAGCGTCGCGGAGCGAATCACCTCGAGCGGATGAAAGCCGGCCTCGCGCAACAGCTCCATCTCGCGCACGAACGAGAAACCGTAGAGATTGAACGAGTAGCCGGAATCAGTGCCGACCGCGACGCGACCGCCGCGATTCTTGAACTCGTTGACGAAGGTCATCCAGAGCTGGTAGTTGCGCTTCCACGCGACCTCCTCCTCGGTTCCCCAATAGAACCAGTACGAAGCGTGCGCCGTTCGATTGGGCTGATAGAAACGCCACAGTGAAGGCAGCGTGTATTCCTCGTGCCACTCGGCGCGCGCCATGCGCATGAAGTCGCGAGTGGTCTCGTAGGCATGGAACGTCGGCACGAGGGTGAAATCTAGCTCCAGCAACTCGTTCATCACCGCGTTCCAGCGGTCGGAAAACGGC
Source organism: Acidobacteriota bacterium (assembly GCA_022571615.1). Classification (GTDB taxonomy): domain Bacteria; phylum Acidobacteriota; class UBA890; order UBA890; family WLXD01; genus JACZXM01. The sequence goes on from JACZXM010000194.1 coordinate 4,017, forward strand.
GGCGCGGCCTGTGCCCAGAGTCGGCCGGCCTCGCCGAATCGCTGCTGCTCGTCGTTGTAGTTGTAGTCGAGCGGATAGTCCTGCACGACGCGATCCTCGAACAGCGCCTCCGGCAGTCCGTACCAGTGCTGCATCGAGGTGAGCCCCAGGCGGGCCGAGTCGATCACGTTCATCCATGCGACGTTGAGCTGGGCGTGGTGCATGGTGGTGTAGAGACCCCGCCTGGCAGCCTCGTCGAGCGCTGCCGACATGAGATCCGGGCGCAGGCCGAAGAACTTGATGCCGTGGGCCCCGAGGTCGGCCATCTCGGCCACCCAGGCACGGGCCTGCTCGGGGGTTGCGATCGGCCCGTCCTGCCCCTGCCCGAATGACACCGAGGGAAGCAGTCGCGGGGCGGTGATCTGGTTGTTGTCGCTGCGCTCGCTGTGATCGAGCATCCAGCGAATCCCGTTGCCGCTGCCTGGATCGGCGCTGGTGGTGATGCCGTGTCCCATCCACAACTTGAGGATGTACTCCGCCGGCGTCTCCGGACCGGCAAGGTGACCGTGCAGGTCGACGAACCCCGGCAGCACGTAGTGGCCCTCGAGGTCGATCTCTCGATCGCCCGGAGTCGCCTCCGGGCGCCGCCGCGGATCGATCGGAACCCCTGGGACTCCGACGCTGCGAATGTCGGCGATCCGGTCGCCCTCGACGACGATATCCACCGGACCGAACGGAGGAGCGCCGGTGCCATCGATCAGGGTGGCACCTCGAAGGATCAGTCTGTCGTACGGGCCCTCGCCCTCCTGTCGGTCCGGAGCCGCCGGATTCTGCCCCGCGACCGGAGCCGACAACAAGAGGAGTGGGGTGAAGACCAGCAGCCACAATGCCCGCTTGTTCATGCTGACTCCTCGCTAGGGTTCCGAGAGTTGACTGCAGCTTAGGAGGTACCGCCTCCCGCTTCAACGCGAAGTCTGGGCATGGGCGCTGCGGGGACATGTGGATGCCCTCGGTGCGGGCTAGTTGTTCCCGTTGTTGGCCTCGACTATCCTGCGCTCTCGGCTGAGACCTAGTCTCAGTAAGGGCTTTGGCGACGTTCCCCCTTATTTTCGGAGGTCAAACCTCCGACCAGAGGATGATTCCATGAAGCGGATTCCCGTCGGCTTGCTGTCGCTCGGCGTTCTTGTGCTCAGCGGCGTCGCGATTGCTCAGGTGGGCACCAATGACGCCGTGCTCAATCCCAATCTCACCAGTGCCGAAGAGATCTCCACGGTGCCGCACATCAGCGCCGCGATCGCCGCGGCGATCATCGAAGGGCGACCCTATCTGAGCGCCACCGATCTCGACGCCAAGCTGCGCGGCGCCCCGCTCAGCGACGAGCAACGTGCCGAGGTATACGTGACGCTGTTCGTGCCCATCAACCTGAACACCGCGTCCGACGAGGAGCTGCAGCTCGTCCCCGGTGCCGGGCGCCGCATGGCGCACGAGTTCGACGAATACCGCCCCTGGGAGGGCGGTATGGCTCGTTTCCGCCGCGAGATCGGCAAGTACGTCGACGATGAAGAAGTGGCGCGGCTGGAGCAATACGTCTTCGTGCCGATGGATCTGAACAGCGCCTCGAGCGAAGACCTGCACACCATCCCTGGCGTCGGCGATCGCATGGTGCACGAGTTCGAGGAGTATCGCCCCTACGTCAACATGGCGCAGTTCCGCCGCGAGATGGGCAAGTACGTTGACGACGCCGAGGTCGCGCGCCTGGAGCGCTATTTCGTTATCAAGCAGTAACCCATGACGGATGTCCGTGATGCGGAACACCGCACCACGCGGGCGCTTCGCAGCCTCCTGCTCGCGGTCCTGTTGTTCGGCGTTCTCGGCACGCTGGCGGAGCTCTACTTGCTGGAGCACTACGAGGATTGGTGGCAGCTCGTTCCTCTGCTGCTCCTCGGCGTCGCGGCGCCGGTGATCGCACGCTGCTGGGCGATTCCTTCGGCGGCCACGCTGCGGGCGCTGCAGGGACTCATGCTGCTGTTGGTCATCGTGGGCGCACTGGGTGTCTATCAGCACTACAGTGGCAACGCCGAGTTCGAGCTCGAGATGTACCCGAGCCGTGCCGGCTTCGAGCTCTTCTGGGAATCGCTCAAAGGGGCGACGCCGGCGCTGGCGCCGGCGAGCCTCTCGTGGCTCGGACTGATCGGGCTGGCCTACAGCTTCCGCCATCCGGCGTTGACTGCCTGATTCCGCTGTGCCGCGGGTGGCCGGCTCGCAAACCTGGGCCGGTCACCCGATTTCCTCGCCCTACTCCTGCTTGAGCGCTTGGATCGGATCCAC
>JACZXM010000195.1 GCA_022571615.1 Acidobacteriota bacterium
GAGGTCGAATTCCCACCCCTCCCAGGCTGTCTGATGAACGGAGGGAACGCAGCAGGGGATGAGGTCGAGCACGTCCTGGCGCTGTGGCGGGCTGGTGGAGGCGGCTTCAAGATAGGAGGCCAGCAGAACGGACGTGCTCGACCTTATCCCCTGCTGCTGGCCACTGCCGGTGTCTCCTGCGGCGGGGGTGGGAGATGATCTCTCCTGCTGCGCCAACGGTTCTTCTGTGTCTCGGTGTGGACCACCCCGCCGCCTCATCCCCCGCTGACTGTCGGTTCGGCGGCCCACGGTTCATAATTCAACTTCGTTGACGCCCCGCCGGATCGGTGTTCTATGGACCGTATCGACGCGCTTCTGGAGAAAACGAGTCGCACGTTCGCGCTGGCGATACCGTTGTTACCACAGCCGACGCGGCGCGAGCTGGGGGTCGCCTATCTCTTGTTCCGCATCGCCGACACGCTCGAGGACGCGAACGGTTGGTCGCAGCAACAACGGGTAGCTGCGCTCGATCAGTACGTCGGGTTGCTGCGAGAGCCCGATGCAGCCAAGACACGTGAGCTCGGCGAGCGCTGGGCCGGTGGGATGCCGATCGAGCACGACGGCTACCTGGAGTTGCTACGCCATACCGACGGTGTCCTGCGGGCGTATCGGGCGCTCTCGGTCGCGGCACAGAGGATCGTCGGCGAGCACACGATCCGGACTACCCGCGGCATGGCGGGGTTCGTGGAACGGGCCGAGGGCAGCGTCGTGCGGCTGCGTGATGTCGACGAGCTGCGGCGGTACTGCTATACGGTGGCCGGCATTGTGGGTGAGCTCAGCACCGAGCTATTCCTGCTCGAGAGGCCGGCGCTCGAGCCGGTCGCCGAGGAGCTGCGGCAACGGGCGGCACGCTTCGGCGAGGCGCTGCAGCTGGTGAACATCCTCAAGGACGCGGATTTCGACACCACGGAAGGCAGGTACTATCTGCCTTCGAACGCCGAGCGTGCCACCGTGTTCGCGCTCGCACGCGAGAATCTAGGCGTCGCCGCCGACTACACCGTGGTGCTGCAGCGAGCCGGGGCACCGCGCGGAGTGGTGGCGTTCTGCGCCCTTCCGGTGCGGCTTGCTTACGCCGCCCTGGATCGTGTCCAGGACGCTGGCCCCGGGGCGAAGATCGGGCGCGAGCGTGTCTACGCCATCGTGGCGGAGATGAACCAGGCGCTCGATGCGGGGCATCCGGCGGTCGGGACGGGGATCGCGGCGCAAAGCGTCTAGCAGCCCACGCCACTTATGCCGCGGGCTGCCAGCCGATCACATGGCGGGTACTCGTTGCAGTCCTTGGTTGGCTTCTTGGATCCAGTCGCCCGCGTCCGGGTCGCCGCGCTGTTGCCACTGCCGTGCCATTTCCAGGGCCTCCTGGAAGCGAGCCCGGCTGGCTTCGATCTCGTCCACCTCCCGGTAGGCCGCGGCCAGCGCCAGCAGATTGGGCGGATATTGGGGGAACATCTGGACTGCCAGCTTGGCGTGTTCCAGTCCTGCGTCCGGGTCTCCGGGGCCGGTCGGCCAGCCGGGAGCCCTAACTAGTACCCGTGCCAGAATCCGGTGCGGGCCGGCCTGCTCGAGCTCGGGGGCTGACTCGATCACGCGGCGTAACTGCCGGACCATGTGACGCAAGCCGTCGACCGCGGTGGCGCGATGGGCGTCGGCCTGAACTCCGAGCGCGAGCGCAAGCCAGTAGTGGCAGGCGGGGTTGTTGGGCTCTCTCCGGCCGCACCACTGCGCCGTTTCGACCGCCGATCTGGCGACGATTCGCCGGCGTGCCCGATCCTCCAGATGGTGCGCCAACCAGACCTTGGTCCTCACCGCACCGATGATGCCCCTGGCACTGGTGGGGCTGGCGATTGCCGACTCCAGCCACAGTCGCTCGGCTCGCTCGACCGGGGTCAGCTCGGGGCGCCGACTGAATAGGTCTTCGGCTTCAGCCGCCAGGCGGTCGGCGGCCGCCGGATCGACGCGCTCGGGATCGACTCGGCCGAGGTCTGACGACGGGTCGAGAGGCTTCAGGGCGCTGGCGCAGCTGCCGACGAGAACGGCGGCCGCGAGCAACAGTACCGCCGCAGCGGGCGGGCGCTGGCTCATCGAGCAGCCGCCCGGTAAGCGTCCCGGGCGTGTTGTAGAGCCTCGCTGTCGAGCTCCTCGAAGCCCACCAGACGAAGCGTGTCCAAGACTTCGGCGAAGCGGTCGACGGTATGAACTCGCAGCACGCCATCGAGGAGTCGCGCGGCGTCGTCGCTGCTGACGCGCCCCCCCACGGTGACCAGGAGCGCCGCCGGTAGGGGGGGAGAGGTAGCGACCACCTCGAGCCTCTCGGCGCTCGGGAGCGAGGCCAGAGCGGCCGCCTGACTGGAGTCCAGCAGAACGGCGATCGCTTCGCCGGCGCTTGCTCGGCGCAGCGCCGCGAGCACACGCCGCGAGAAAGTGATCCGGGTCGAATCGGGAAGCCGGCCCCACGCCCCGAGCACCGGGCCGCGCACGAATGCCGGGGCATAGGCTGGAATCCCGGCAAGCTCCCATCCTTCCAGGTCGCCGGCTGCAGAGACGCGCCCTGCCGGGGCGGCCAGGCTCCAGATCTCGCTGGTGCTACCGTTCCTCTGGACGACCTGAGCGATAGGATCGAACCCGAGTTGCTCCTCGTGCTTGAGAAAAAACGGCAACGGAACGAGGCCTAGCGTGCTGGCCGGCTCTGCAAGCCGCTCGACGCCTCCCGATTCGGTCTGCTGATACTCCGCCGTCAGCCTGTCCTGCGGCCACCCGGCGACCGCGCTCACCATCGCTGCGAACGCGTCCATGGTCGGTTGCGCCTGTTGCGTGGTCCCCGGATACCCGGGCGCACAGGCCACCAGATGGTGCGGTGAGGGTACCGGTAAGGACGAACCCCAGCCCGTGAGCCCGAACAACTGCAGGGCGAGGACGGCGGGCAAGGTGAACTTGAGCGTACGCATCGATTGGATCGTCATCGGTGGAGGGAGACACTCTCAAGAATACCCACCACACGTTCCTAATGTCGCTGGGCCCACCCGAAGGCGACCAGGAGATTGGGCAGCACCACCAGCGCCGCCACCATCGAGGCACCGACTCCGAGGAACAGCAACACACCGAGGCTGGCCATGCCGCGGTGGGAAGCCAGCGACAAGCTCCCGAAACCGACCATCGTGGTGAGCGACGCGACCAGGATGGCGCGGCCGGTGTGCGAGAGCACGACGGTCATTCCGGCATTTCCTTCGAGGCGGTAGCGATGGATCATGTGCACGCCGTTGTCGATGCCGACCCCGAGGACCAGCGGTACCGCCACCAGGTTGGCGAGATTGAAGGACAGTCCGAAGGCTCGCATCAACCCCAACATCCAGGCGATGCCAACTCCTACCGGGACCAGCGCCAGCGCCATGTGCAGGACGCTGCGCAGGTCCAGACCCAGGATCAGCAGGACGAGCAGGCTACCGGTGACCAGCGTCAGGCCAAAGCCGGAGGTGATCTGACGGCTGTGGGCTGCGAACAGCACCGGGAAGCCGATGGCGTTGGCCGAGACCTCGAACGAGGCACGGTTGAAGCGTCCGAGCGCCCGGCGATCGAAAATGCTATCGGTGGGATGGATGAAGCCGAGATAGCGACCGCGGTCGGTCAAGAACCGGGTGCGCAGATGCTGCGGCAGGGTGTCGATCGAAGGGGGAGCGGCGGCCGCCGAGGCACGGATCTGGTCGATGAGATCGCGGAGCCGTTCTCGCATCGTCTGCTCCCCGCGAGCCCAGGCCGCATCGGCCACCTTGCTGGCCTCGGATACCAGGGTGTGCGCGCGCTCGGCCTCCAAGCGCGCTGCCTCCAGCGGCCCCACCAGCTCGCTCAAGCCAGTGACGAACGCAGCCTCGACGGCGTCCCCGAGCGCCTGCTCGAGTCGCTCGATCGAGCCCGCTAGAGCGGACCTGCCGCTCCAGGGGGCGTCGGTCACCGAAACGCGATCCAGAAATTCGCCGACGCGGCCGACCGCCGCCCTCGTGGTCTCGGTCGACTCGGGCAGGAAATCCAGCACCGATTCGAAGCGAGCGATGACCTCGGATCCACGAGCCCGGCGCTCGAATTCTCGCATCTGCTCCAAGTCGTCGCTGACGACGATGTTGACGTAGGCGCTGATCGCCGACTCGTCGCTGACGATCTCCAGGTAGCGAAGCGATTCAGCTCCTGGCGGCAACAGGTCGATCAGGCTGGTGCTCAGCGGCACCGAGCGGCCGGCCCAGGCAGCGACGACGGTAACCGCGATCGCCGTGGTGGTAACCACCTTCGGGTGGCGCAGCAGCCGGCCGGCAGCAGGCAACCAGAAGCGATCCACCGGCGCCATGCGATTCGAAGCCACTTCACCGCGCAACAGCAGCAGCGCCGGGAGCACGAACAGCGCCGCCAGCAGGCACAGGAGCACGCCGCCGCCGGCGACCACGCCGAGCTCCGAGAAGCCGCGGAATTCCATGAACGAGAAGCAGAAGAACGCGGCGGATGTGGTCAGGGCCGATACCACGACCGCGCCTGACGTCTTGCGGAAAGCGGCCTGCACCGCCGTACGTCGGTCGCGCGTGTCGTGGCGTTCGATCTCGTATTGGGAGATGGGATGGACGGCGAAGTCGATGCCGATGCCGACCAGGATCGGCACCATGGCGGTGGTGATCATGTTCAGGTAGCCGAGCTCGAGGCGGACGGCGCCGATCGACCAGGCGACGCCCATCGCCAGCACGATCAGACCCAGGAGGGCGTGCCGGCGTCGACGGAACGCCAGCATGGCGAGCAGGCCGACTCCAGCAATCGCGATCCCTGAGGTCACCTGGCTATCACGCCGGATCGACGCCATCTCCTCGACGTTCATGGCCGGCGAACCGGTGAGGCCGTAGGCTACCGGGAGGCCCTGTAGAACCCGGTCGGCGGTGGCGCGAACGGTCTCCACCAGCCGGCGTTGCTTGGCCAGCTCCGCGTCGGCATCGGTCGGGCTCACGAGCAGCAAGACGAACATCTGGTCGCGGGTCGAGAGGTAACCGTCGGGGGTGATCGACGAGTCTCGAGGCGGCCTGACGAGCTGGAGCAGCAAGCCCGAATGGCGGGCGACGAAGTCGTCAGGGTCGGCGAGAAACTCGTGCTCTGCCCGTAGCAGTGCGCTCAGGCGGGCGGCCTCGTCGGAGGCACCGCTGGAGGGCATGACCGCTCCCGACGCCAGTGCCCGCTCGATCTGCGCGGAGACCCGGTCGTTCAAGTCGGCGAGACCGCCCAGGACGATAGAGCCGGTTCCGTCCGCCAGCAGCCCCTCGAGCTGGTCTACCGCTCGGCGCAGCTGCGCCGGGGGCGCCAGGTGGACGGCGTTCTCGAGCAACCAGTCCATTTCGAGGTGGTAGAAGACGTAGTCGACCTCGGGCCGGGCCTCGAGGGCAGCTCCGAGCACGTCGGCGGCCTCCTGCAGTACGTCCAGCTCTACCGGTCGACCCGCTGCAGGCTCCAGCACGATGATCAGCGGGTCGGGACCCGCGAACTCCTGGCGCAGCTGCTCCCACCGCAGTTGCTCCGGGTCGTCCTCGGCCACCAGCTCGGCGCGCGACGTGCGCAGCTCGATGCCTGACCCCAGCGCCAGCGCCCCCAGCGACACCAGCGCCGCCACCCCTACCACGCGTCGGGGGTGGGCGATCACGAGATTCTCGATCCGGCGGAGGACTCGGTCCAGCATAGGCGCAGTCTATCGAATAGCCGTCTTTGGCGGCGTTCGGGCGGGTGGCTTGCGCCCTAGTGTCGGGCCGGTAGGATCGAGGCATGAAAACGCGGATCCTGACCCAATCCCAGGTGCGGTCCGTCATCGACATGGAGCGCGCGGTCAACCGCAACAAAGTGACTGAAGCCTTCCGGGCAGCCCTCAAGAAGGACAAGACCCGGAGTAATATGCGGAAAATAGGTGAGCTGGGTCTAGTTCAAATGACCCGTAAACGAACGCGCGAAAGTCTGCAGCACCAGCTGTGCGCCCCGTGTTCTTATTGTGATGGGCGAGGTCAGATACAATCCGTTCCCACCACTGCCTATAATCTCGTGCGTCAACTGCGCAAAGAAATAGCGCTCCAGCCGAACGCCCGCCGCGGTTACCGTGAGGTGGTGGGCCCCGGGCAGGGCGAACACGCCGTCGTAGAGCGTCTGGCCGTTCTCGGTGTAGATCTTGTGGAGGAACAACGCCATCGCCAGCCGGGGCGGTCAGATCCGGATGGAGGGCGCCTATGTGACCCTGGTGGATATCGGCCGGCCGGGGCTGGGTTTTAAAGTTG
>JACZXM010000196.1 GCA_022571615.1 Acidobacteriota bacterium
CCGGGAAGAAGTCATGGCCCTGGCAGATCCGCGGCGAAAAGCCAAGTCCGACTACGTCTTTGCCAGCGGAACTATGAACGGCAATCCCATCGGGTGTGCAGCGGGGCTGGTTACTCTGAACGAACTGGAGAAGGAAGGAGTCTATCCCCGGCTGTACGAGATCTCGGATCGGCTCCGGAAGGGCCTGGAAGATATCGGCAAGAGCCTGGGGATCCCCTTCCAAGTTATCGGCGAAGGGCCGGTGCTGCAGCCCATTTTCACCGAGGCGCAGATCCGCACCCACACCGATGGGCTGCAGGCCGATGCAGAGGCCGCCCGGAGATTCGGGGTGGAGTTGATCCGCCGCGGAGTCTTCGCAGCTCCGGGCGGGAAGCTCTACCTCTCAACGGCACACACCGCCGAGGACGTGGACCGGACTCTGCAGGCGGCAGAAGAGTCGCTGCAGGTGGTGAGGAGCACGCTCTCGGATACCGTGAGTGCAGGTGATCGAAGATCTGGCGAGCTGGCTGCTCAAAGGAACTGACGGCGAACTATAGTCGGGACACGGATGGATGGAACAGGATCTCTTTCTCGAAAAGACAGCGGTGATCGGCGGTGGTCTGATGGGCAGCCAGATCACCCTGTTGCTGGCCCTTGGCAGCAGTGAAACGGTACTGGCGAGCCGTCGACAGGAGACTCTGGACCGCGCCCTGGATAACATACGCCGTTACGCAGAGGATCTGCAGCGACACGATCAGTTGAGGGGAGAGACAGCCGAAGCCGTCATCGGGCGCATCCGCACGACGACCGAGTTGGAGGTCGCGGTCGAGGCAGCAGAGTTCGTCGTTGAATCCATCACAGAAAACCTCGAGGCCAAACAGGAGCTGTTCTCGCGCATGGATGCGATGGCGCCAAGAGAGACGGTGCTGGCGAGCAACACATCCGGCCTGCCTATAACCAGCCTGGGCGAGCGCATGGTCCACCAGGATCGCATAGCGGGCTCTCACTTCTTCCAGCCCGCACATATCGTGCCGGTCCTGGAGGTCATCCGGGGTCGGAAGACTTCGGACGAGGCCATGGACCGAACCTGTGAGATCTGGAAGCGGCTGGGGAGGATCACCCTGCGCGTGAATAAGGATGTACCCGGCTTTTTGTGCGGCCGTCTTCAGCACGCCGTCATTCGGGAAGCCGTGCACCTGCTGGTTTCCGGCGTGGCCGACGCCGAGACCATCGACCTGGTCGCCGCCGGCCCCGGCGGCGCCGCTACCGGATACACCTCGCGCCTGCCGTGGCCCGCCGCACCGTGCCGGCAGTGCATCTTCGAGCAGGTCTACTTCGCCCGCCCCGATAGCAACCTGTACGGCAGCTCGGTGCTGGAGGCGCGCAAGGAGATGGGCCGCATCCTGTCGATCGAAGCCCCGGTACAGGCCGACGTGGTCGTGCCGGTGCCCGACGGTGGGGTCAACGCGGCGCTCGGGTTCGCCCGCAACACTGGGATCCCATTCGAGATGGCGCTCATCCGCAACCACTACGTCGGACGGACCTTCATCGAGCCGCGCCAGGCGATCCGGCATTTTGGAGTCAAGGTGAAGCTCAACCCGGTGCGCAGCCTGATCGAGGGCAAGCGCGTGGTGCTGGTGGACGATTCGATCGTGCGCGGCACTACCTCGGGCAAGATCGTCGAGATGCTCCGCAATGTCGGAGCGCGCGAGGTCCATATGCGGGTATCCTCGCCCCCCTATCAGTCTCCTTGCTACTACGGCATCGACACCCCGCGCAAGGACGACCTGGTGGCCGCCAACCTGTCGGTTGACGAGATCCGCGAGCGAATCAATGCCGACTCGCTCGTTTACCTGAGCCTGGAGGGGTTGCGCCGCGCGGTGACCGGCGGGCAGAGCGACTTCTGCGTTGCCTGCTTCACCGGCCAGTACCCGACGCCGCTCAACGACGAGCTCGAAGCGCGGATGGAGCGGTTCAGCCCGGTGGGGGCCGGCCCGGCGACCGCTGTGCCCGAGCGAGAGAGAACGGTGCGGGAGCCAGGAGTGAGCGCAGCGGGAGGAGTGCGTTGAGCCAGCGCCCCGAGCAGCTCACCTACAAGGACTCTGGAGTCGATCGCGACGCAGCCGACGCCGCCAAGGCTCGCATCGGGGAGCTGGTGCGCAGTACCCATACCCGCGGCGTCGTTGGCGAGTTCGGCGCCTTCGGGGGCTGCTTCCGCGTCGATCCCGACCCCGACGGCACGATCCTGGTGGCCTCGGCCGACGGCGTGGGCACCAAGCTCAAGGTGGCGGTCATGGCCGGCGTGCACGACACCGTGGGCTACGACCTGGTAGCGCACTGCGCCGACGACATCCTCGCCTCCGGGGCGCTGCCGCTGTTTTTTCTCGATTATCTGGCGCTCGGGAAGATGGAGCCGGGTGTGGCCGAGCAGGTGGTGCAAGGCGTGGCCCGAGCCTGTCGCGACGTCGGTGCCGCGTTGCTCGGCGGCGAGACCGCCGAGATGCCCGACATGTACGCCGCCGGCGAATACGATCTGGCCGGCTTCATCGTCGGCCGGGCGGTGCGTCCTGAGCCGCTCGATGGCTCTGCCATCCAGTCCGGTGACCGATTGATCGGGCTGGCCTCCAACGGCCTGCACACCAACGGCTACACCCTGGTGCGCAAGATCCTGTTCGATCTTGCGGGCATGGGGATCCAGGACCCGGTGCCGGAGTGGGGCCGGAGCGTGGCCGAGGAGCTGCTGCGTCCACACCGCTCATACGTTGCCACGCTGCGCCTGGCGCTGCAGCGCGGCGACCTGTTGGGGTTGGCCCACATCACCGGTGGCGGGATACCGGGAAACCTGCCGCGGATCCTACCGCAGGGCTGTGGGGCTCGGGTCGATACCTCCGCCTGGCGGCGGCCGCCGGTGTTCACGAGCCTGCAGCGCCTGGGCAGTGTGCCGGAGCTCGATATGTGGGAGACCTTCAACATGGGCATCGGCATGATCGCCGTGGTGCGCCTCGATCGCGTCGCGGAGCTGACCGCAGAGTGGACCGAGGCCGGCGAGGAAGTCTTCGAGCTTGGCGAGATCACCGCCGGGCAGGGCGTGAGCCTGGAAGGCATCTGACCGTGAATCTCGGGGTGCTGATCTCGGGGCGGGGCTCCAACATGGTGGCCTTGGCTCAGGCATGCGCGCGCGATGACTACCCCGCCCAGATCGCGGTCGTCGTCTCCAACCAGCCGGGGGTCGCCGGCCTCGACAAGGCCGCTGCGATGGGTCTATCGACCGAGCTGATCGATCACCGCGACTTCCCCGATCGCGACGCCTTCGAAGCCCGCCTTATCGAACTGCTCCAGCAGCACAACGTGCAGCTGGTTTGCCTGGCCGGCTTCATGCGCCTGCTCTCGCGTCGGTTCATCGAGGCCTTCCGCGACCACATTCTCAACATCCACCCCTCGCTTCTGCCGTCGTTCCCCGGCCTACGCGTCCACGAGCAAGCGCTCGAACACGGCGTCCGGATCTCCGGCTGCACCGTGCATCTGGTGACCGAGGATCTGGATGCTGGCCCGATTCTTCTGCAGGCAGCAGTCCCCGTGCAGCAGGACGACAGCGTCGACGCGCTCGCAGCCCGCATCCTGGAGCAGGAGCACCAGATTTACCCCGAGGCGGTGCGGTTGTTCGTCGAGGGATATCTCAACCCGCACGGTGCGCTGAGCATCTAGCTCGGCCTCGATGTGGCGAACTGAGCGGATCCAGGCCCTTCGCGCGGGCTGCTAGACTGCCCCATGCCAACTTTCAACGGAGCTCATCAACCCTAGCTGCGACCCTCACCGGAGCGGTAACGTGCCGTTTGCGCCCGTCAACGAACAGATGGATATCCTGCGCCGCGGGGTCGTGGACTTGGTGAGCGAGGAGGAGCTGTCGGCCAAGCTGCAGCGATCGATCGAGACCGACACCGGGTTGGTGGTGAAAGTGGGGTTTGATCCCTCGTCGCCCGACATTCATCTTGGCCACACGGTGGTGATCCGCAAGATGAAGCAGTTCCAGGACCTCGGTCACGAGGTGGTGTTCGTAGTGGGCGATTTCACTGCCATGATCGGCGACCCCTCGGGCAAGTCCAAGACGCGGCCGCAGCTTTCAGCCGAGCAGATCCGCGAGCACGCCCGCACCTATCAGCAGCAGGCATTCAAGATCCTCGATCCGGCCCACTCGCGCACCGAGTTCAACTCCACCTGGCTCGATAAACTAGGCGCCGCGGGCCTCATCCAGCTGGCGGCCAAATACACCGTGGCGCGGATGATGGAGCGCGATGATTTCCGCAAGCGCTACGAGGCTCAGAAACCGATCGCGGTGCACGAATTTCTGTACCCGCTTGCCCAAGCCTACGACTCGGTGGCGCTCAGGGCCGATGTAGAGATGGGCGGCACCGACCAGCTGTTCAACCTGCTGGTGGGCCGCGACATCATGCGGGAGTACGGGCTGGCTCCGCAGGTCATTCTCACCATGCCGCTGCTGGTGGGCACCGACGGCGTCGACAAGATGAGCAAGTCGCTGGGTAACTACATCGCCATCGAGGATCCGCCCGATCAGATGTACGGCAAGATCCTGTCGCTTTCCGATGACACCATGTGGACCTATTGGCAACTTTGCACCGGCCGGAACGAGCAACAGGTGCAGGATCTGCAAGCTCAGGTAGACAGCGGAACGCTCCACCCCAAAGCGGTCAAGCAGGAACTGGCGCGCACCATCGTGAGCGATTACTACGACCCGAACGCAGCACGAGCTGCCGAGAACGAGTTCGAGCAGATCTTCGCGTCCCGCGGGCTACCATCGGAGATGCCCGAGCAGGAGTTCACCAGCGAGGGGTCGGTCTGGATCGTGCAAGTGATCCGCGAGTGCGGCTTTGCAACCTCCAGGGGCGAGGCCCGTCGCCTGCTGGGCCAGGGGGCGGTATCGATCGATGGGCGACGCGTCACCGACCTGGAGGCAACGGTTGCCAACGACGGGGTGGCGCGGGTGCTCAAGGTCGGCAAGCGCCGGTTCGCCAGGGTCATAGTAACGAAACCATGAGCCAGTGATGCGAAGCACCAGGCGCTGACGTTCTCTGCGAGCCGCCGGCGCCCGTACGACGTATGCCACGACTTCAGCTCAATGTGACGACGAACGGACGCGGCGGAGGTTAGCGTTAGCAGGATCGCCGCCCGGCCTCTACTTGCGCAACGCTGCCGCTAGTTGCTCGACATACTGGTCGACATTCGCCGCTAGCTCATATGCCACTTGCGGATCTCCTCCCGAACGCAAGTTGCGCAGCACGAGCTGATCGCGTTGTAATATCATTCGTCGCGCTTTGGCCCGGGCGGACTCGCTAATGCGAATACCGGACCGCCGTACGGTGCGCTTGGCCGCATCGCCTTTCCTGGCCACGGTGCGTTGTTTCTTGCGCCGCCGGCGAGTCCCACCTGACTTCTTCGCCGCAGCGCGTTTCAGTGGCAGCACATAACTGGCGTTGAACGAACGCCGCGCAATGCCGACCAGGCGTTTATCCGCCTTCTGCGCGGCGCTGAGAAGCTCGTCCATGGTTGCCGCGGGCTTGCGGGCAAACAGGGACGACACCGCTGCCGCAGCTTTTTCACTCTTGGCAGGCATGCAATACCCCTCTGTCTATTGTGCCGAAGATACTCCGCGGCCATTTTGTGACCTGGCCAATGTCCGTCTCGCCACGAGCCTTCGGCATGGATTGTCGCGCCTAGCCGAAACAATTTCCAGAAAAGCGCCGAGACGCGAACACGATGCTACCTTAGATTACTTAATTATACACATCGGCAAGGAAGGAGAATGTAGCGGACGCGCTGCTGGCCTCGGCCGGGCTGTCTGCAGGATCCCGGTGCAGGGTATCGAGAGTCGCCTGCTCAGCTCGGTCGGCGACGCGCGAGGTGGCCCTCCGATACAGCGTGAGCGGGCTTCACGGGAGACGCAACCGGTGAATTTCAACCGCTTGCGCGACTTTTTCGCCCGAGAGTGCTTGCGGGCCGGGATTTCCCTGCTATCATCCTCTCTTGTCTCTGAGGGAATTCATCCGCTCTCGGCGGACGCTCCCGAACTCCGGTTCGCGGGGCGGCTACGCCCTGAAAACGGATGGGCGAGAGGCCACCCTGAGAGGGGTTAGCCTCTCGTTTCCCCGGTTCTTTGAAAACTGAATAGCGTGCATACGCGTGACGTAGACAGCAAGGTCTGTGCGGACATACCTCTTCAAACTGGAGAGTTTGATCCTGGCTCAGAACGAACGCTGGCGGCGTGCCTAACACATGCAAGTCGAGCGAGAAAGTTCCCTTCGGGGGATGA
>JACZXM010000197.1 GCA_022571615.1 Acidobacteriota bacterium
CCTTACCCCAGAAAGTGCGGACGAACTCGATCCGGCTGTCACCGTCGGCGCCGGTCACGACGTGGTCGGCCAGGGAGTCATCTTCGCGCCGAAAGGTCATCCTGCCGGCGCCATCGGGCAGGTAGGCGAACCCGTCGTGAAAGAGCAGCCCGAAGGCGCGCGCCAGATCGGCGGCGGCGCCCGGCATCGGCATGTGATCGGCGATCAGCATGAGACGACCGCCGCCCCGCACCCACTCTTCCACGGCCGCGATCTCCACTTCGGTGAACGCGCTCGGGTTGGGCAGCGACCAGTCCCCCACCTTCTCGGCCGCGATCGCGTTCGAAATGACCAGCAGGTCGAGGCCGGCCAGCGACTCAGCATCGAAAGTCGAGTCGAAACCCTCCACGCGATAGCCATCGCGTCGCAGCAATTGCGCAAAGGGCCGAAAGCGACCATCGGCCGTGTGGTAGTTACCGTGGGCCTCGTCGATACCGACCCTGGGTCCGGTTCCTTTCACGTATGCGGCCGGACCCGTATCGGGCAACTCGAAGTCCTCGGCCGCGCGCTGCACGGTTGTCACCAGCGGAGCCTGCGTGGCGCAGCCAGCACCTCCGACGACGAGCGCGACCAGAAGACACGCCACCCGAGCCGACCGCCCGGCCTCCTGCCTGTTTGCTCTCGAAACCGCTGCTAGGAAGATCATCGCGGGGTGGACATTACTGCTCCACCAAGGATCTTGGCAACCGGCTAGTCAACGCGCAGGGACTCGATCGGATCCACACGCGAGGCGCGTCGCGCGGGAAGGTAGCTCGCCAGCAGACCGATCAAGACCATGGTGGCCGACATTCCCACGAACGTGACGACGTCGGCAGCTTGGACACCGAACAGCAGGCTGCCGAGAACGCGCGTCGTTCCCGCCGCCACCGCAACGCCGATTACGACGCCGATGGCCAGCAAGCGAGAGCCCTGCATAACCACCATGCGTCGCACCTTCGTAGCTTGAGCGCCGAGTGCCATGCGCACGCCGATCTCGCGCCTGCGCGCCGCTACGACGTACGACAGCACGCCGAACAACCCGATGGCGCCGAGGATGAGCGCCAGCGAGGAGGCGATCCCGAGGGTGAGCATGGTGAACGACAGACTGACCATGGAATCGGCTGCCAGGCCCTCCATCGTGAACATTCGATACATCGGTGCCGTTGGCGACACCTCGCGCACCGCGGCGCGGATCTCCGGCCCGATGCTGTCGGTTCGGCTGGTCTTGACGACGTAGGCAGGCGAACTGATCGCGCGGCCGTCGGGAGACTGGCCGACGAACGGGAAGTACACGAGCGCCAGGGGCTCGTCGCGGAAGCTGTACTGCATGACATCCTCCACCACACCCACGACGGTGTCCCAGGTTTCCAGATCTCTGCGCCGAAGTTGGCGGCCGATCGGATCCTCTCGGGGCCAGAGAGTGTTCGCCGCCGTTTGGCTGATGACGACGTTGCCGAGCGTCGAGCCGTGGTCGTCGGCGGTGAACGCACGACCCTGTAGGAGGTCGATGCCCATGGTGCCGAAGTAGTCGCCCGCTGCCCAGGTGTATCTCATGAACGTGCCACCGTCGTCGTCGCCTTGGGTCGCTTCGGTGAAGAACCTCGTGCCCGCGAGCCCTTCGTTGAGCGGCACGTTCTCGACCAGGCCGACCGACTCGACCCCCGGCATCGCCGCGATCCGCTCCGCGAACTCGGTGTGGAAGCGGGCAAACGACGGCGCGTCACGCAGATGCTCATCGTCGGGGGCGATCTGGAAGGTGAAGATGTCGTCGGTGTCGTACCCGGGATCGACCTGGCGCAGCTCCCAGAAGCTCCTGATCAAGAGTCCAGACCCGATGAGCAAGACCAGGCCGAGCGCGGTCTGACCCACGACCAAGGCATCGCGTCCCCAGTGGCGTTCGCGAGTACAGCCGCGGCCCGATTCGTGCAGCCGCGTCAGCCGTGGCGCCGAGGCGCGTAGGGCGGGTACGAGGCCGCACGCCAGGGCGGCGAACGCGGCCGCCACGACCGTGAATAGAAGCGTCGACGCGGTCAGCCCTGCCTGCCCGATGCGCGGCACACCCGCTGGAGCGGCGCGCACCAAGCCAGGAACACCCAGCCACGCGATCAGGACCGCGAGGGCGCCGGCGAGCCCGGCGATGATCACCGCTTCGGCCATTTGCGAACGTACCAAGGCGCCGCGACCGGCGCCGAGCGCCCGCCGTACCGCCAGGTCGCGCTGACGGTGCTCGGCGCGCACCATGAATAAGTTCGCAACGTTGGCGCAGGCGATCAGCAGGACGACTGCCACGGCGCCCATCAGAATCCACAGCGGACCGGCCGCAGCGCCCAGCAGCTCCTCACTCAGCGGCCGTACCACCGGGCGGTGCTGCTCGATCAACCGTGCGTAGTTGGCCGATCCACCAAACCGCTCGGGGAGCTGTCGCGCCAGACCGGCGAGTTCGTCCACGAGCGCCTCGTGATCGACACCCGGTGCGACGCGGGCCACCAGTGGTTGCCCGAACCGCCCCGGCGTCAGCCCTTCGGCGCGCACCACGCTCGACAACCACAGCAACGTACCTTCGTCGGGGTACCAGAAGTCGGCACCCATGACCCCGATCACCGTGCGATCGCTTCCGGACACGTAGACGGTGCGTCCGATGATGTCCGGATCCGCGCCGAACCACGTGTTCCAGAGCGCGTGGCTGATCACCACGACGCGGTCCTCGTCCTCCGGCACCGGGAGTCGACCCAAGATCGGCGCTACCTGGAGGGTGTCGAACAGCGACCACGTCGGCCAGGACATGCGCACCCGCTCGATGTGGTCGTCCACGCGCAGCGTGTTGGTGAACGAGTTGTAGGTCGATACTCCCTCCAGCAGCTTCGATCGCTCGGCGTATTGCAGATAGAACTCTGCCGACACGCCGAACTCCTCGGGAAAATCGGACCCCGGCGCGGAGGCCGCGATATGCACGAGTCGATCCGCGTCGGCGTAAGGCAGGGGATTGAGGAGCACGGCGTCCACGACGCTGAAGATCCCCACGTTCGCGCCGATCGCCAGGCCCAGCGTCACGATCGTGATCGCCGTGAAACCGGGCGCGCGGCGCAGAGCGTACACGGCATGACGCAGGTCGTTCATCCAGCTACTCAACATGGTTCCTGTGTCCTGTTTTTCCGGGGACGGCAGCCGCAGGTTCTTCCACGAGGGGTCCCGCCGTTCGGCGATGGCTGATCGAATCAGGTCGAGCGCTGTCGCGATCGCGAAGCCGAGGGCCGCAAGGCGCCCGCGGTGTAGAGCGCGACCGTGGTCGAGGCGGATCTGTTCCAGCATGTCGGGGGCGAACTGCAGACTGAACTCGGAGGGGAAAAGCCGTACCAGAAGTGTGAGAAGCGCTCTCACGGCCGCCCTCGGACCATTCCGAGACGGCCCTCGGCGAGCTCCGCCACATCAGCCAGGCGGCGAGCCTCCGCGGCCAGGACCTGGCGTCCGGGCTCGGTCAGGCCGTAGTACTTCCGGGCTCGACCGGGATGCGGCGACGCCGGTTCCGGAGAGTCGGTTTCGGTCACCAGCCCACTCGTGATCAGCCGCGCCAGGACCCGATACATCGATCCGGCTCGGGGCGTGAGCGCCCCTGCGGATTCCGTTTCGACCGCTCTCTTGATCGCGTAGCCGTACAACGGCCCCTCGGCCATAGCCAACAGCACGTGATACTCGAGGCTGCTTACGTTGTCAGCGTTTGACTCGGTCATCGGGATCCTCGGCTTCGAAGGTTAAATACTCTTGCAGTATATACGCCGAAGGAGTAGTTGCGCACGTGCGCCGCAACCTGGTGTGACGGTCAGTGCCCGGACCGAGTTTCGCGTTAGGGAGTGCGGGCGCGACCCAGGCGGAGTGCGTTGGTGATGACCGAGACCGACGAGAAGCTCATCGCTGCGGCGGCGAGCATCGGCGACAGCAGCAGACCTACGAACGGATACAGCACCCCGGCCGCGATCGGCACCCCAACCGCGTTGTAGCCGAACGCGAACATGAGGTTCTGGCGAATGTTGCGCATGGTGGCCCGCGAGAGCCGGCGCGCGCGCACGATCCCAGTCAGGTCGCCCTTGATCAGCGTCACGCCCGCGCTCTCCATCGCCACATCGGTGCCGGTGCCCATCGCGATGCCGACGTGCGCCTGCGCCAGTGCCGGCGCGTCGTTGATGCCATCGCCGGCCATCGCGACGATGCGCCCCGCGGCCTGCAGGCGCTTCACCTCCACCACCTTGTCCTCGGGCAGAACCTCGGCCTCCACCTCGTCGATGCCGAGCTGGTGCGCGACCGCTTCGGCGGTACCACGGGCATCCCCGGTCAACATGACGATGCGCAGGCCCTCCGCCTTGAGCGCCGCGATGGCGGCGGGTGTGGTCTCCTTGATCGGATCGGCCACCGCCACCAGACCCGCGAGCGCCCCGTCCACCGCAACGAACATGACCGTCTGACCTTCTGCCCGCCGCGCGTCGGCCTTCGCCAACGCGTCGCCCGGCTCCAGGCCGAGCTCCCCGAGCATCTTCGCGTTTCCGAGCGCCACGTCGTGGCCGTCGACCCGGCCGCGCACGCCTTTACCCGTCACCGAGTCAAAGTCCTCCACTGGCAGCAAGGCGAGCGCCCGTTCCTCGGCGCCCCGCACGATGGCCTCGGCGAGCGGGTGCTCGCTCCCACGCTCTAGCGAAGCGGCGAGCTTCAGGAGCTCCTCCTCGGCCAGTGCGCCGAGCGACTCGAAGCCGACCAGCGCGGGACGGCCCTCGGTCAGCGTGCCGGTCTTGTCGGTGACCAGCGTGTCGACCTGGCACATGACCTCGATGGCTTCGGCATTCTTGAACAGCACGCCCTCCAGGGCGCCCTTCCCGGTCGCCACCATGATGGACATCGGCGTGGCCAGCCCCAGCGCACATGGACAGGCGATGATCAGTACCGCGACGGCATTGACTAGCGCGGTCGCCAACCGCGGCTCGGGCCCGACCAGCGCCCAGATCGCAAAGGTCACGATGGCAATCAGGATGACGCCGGGAACGAACACACCGGCCACCTGGTCGGCCAGCCTCTGGATCGGCGCCCGGCTGCGCTGAGCCTCAGCCACCATCTGCACGATGCGGGCGAGCAGGGTGTCGGCACCCACTCTCTCGGCGCGAATCACCAACCCGCCCGTTCCGTTCACCGTCGCGCCGATCACGGGATCGCCGACCTGCTTGGTCACCGGCAACGCCTCTCCGGTCACCATCGATTCGTCGATGTTGCTGGTGCCCTCGAGCACGACGCCGTCGACGGGCACTTTCTCGCCGGGTCGTACCCGAAGCTTGTCGCCGAGTTGCACCTGATCGAGGGGCACGTCGTCTTCTGTGCCGTCGTCCTTGATGCGGCGTGCCGTCTTGGGCACTAGGCCGAGTAGGGCACGGATAGCCGCACCCGTCTGGCTGCGCGCCCGGAGCTCCATCACCTGGCCGACCAGGACCAGGGTGGTGATAACGGCGGCGGCCTCGAAATAGCGCGCCACCACGCCGTGCTCACGGAACCCGGGCGGAAAGACGTCCGGCAGGAGCACGGCGACCACCGAGTATCCGTACGCGACCGCGACACCGAGGCTGATCAGGGTGAACATGTTCAGGCTGCGGTTGGCCAACGACTGCACGCCCCGCACGAAGAACGGCCACGCTCCGTAGAAGATGACCGGCGTGGCCAGGGCGAGCTCGATCCAGGCGTACGCCTCGGGGGACGCCAACGCCTGCAGCGGACGGCGAGGGATGAGGTCGCCCATGGCGATGACGAACACCGGCAGGGTCAACACGGCGCTGACCACCAGTCGCCGAGTCATGTCGCGCAGCTCGCCGTCGTCTTCGGGCTCGGCCGTGATCAGGACCGGTTCGAGCGCCATGCCGCAGATCGGGCAGGTCCCCGGTCCGATCTGGCGGACCTCGGGGTGCATGGGACAGGTGTACTTCGTGCCCTCGGGCGCGGCCGTAGGCGGTGGAGCGTCAGGGGAGAACGCGGCCGGGTCGGCTTCGAACTTCGCCTTGCAGCCCGCGCCGCAGAAGTGGAACTCCTGCCCATCGTGGACCGCGTGATGGGGCGTGGTGTCGGGGTCGACCACCATCCCGCAGACCGGGTCGAGCGTCGGGGTCGGCTCCGGGTCGGATTCGTGATGGTGCCCGTGCGCGTGGCGGTCGTGCATTGGACTTGCCTAGAAACAGGACACCGAGAGGGAGGTCAGTCTGGTGGCGCGGACCCTAGCAGCCCGTGGCAGAAGTGGCGTGGGTCGCGTTG
>JACZXM010000198.1 GCA_022571615.1 Acidobacteriota bacterium
TGGCTCGCGCCGGTGCGGAACAACTCTCCAGAGCCGGCCTGGAGGCGCTGGTCCTACCGCCGCTCGTGTACACATCTGCGTCGTTCGCGGCCGGGTTCCCGGGAACGGTGTCGATGGCCCCGCCGACGGTCGCAAGCACGATTACCGAGATCGCGCGCGGCCTTGCTGGTCATGGTTTCGCGCGCATCGCGCTCGCCAATGCCCATTTTGATCCCGTGCACGTGCGCTGCATCCGAGCCGCAATCGACGTTCTCGAGTCCGATGCCGTGCCGCTGCAGGTCGTGTTCCCCGACATCACGCGCAAGCCGTGGGTCTTGCGGCTTTCTGAGGAGTTCCGCAGCGGCGCCTGCCACGCAGGCCAGTACGAAGGGTCGATCGTGATGGCAGAGCGGCCCGATCTGGTGCGCGATGGTATCCGCGAACAGCTCGCAGACAACCCCGTCTCGTTGTCGGACGCGATCCGCGCGGGCAAGACTTCTTTCGAATCGGCCGGAGGCCCGAGCGCCTATTTCGGCTATCCTGCTAGAGCCAGCGCGCGCGAAGGACGTCAGACGGTGAGCACGCTGGGCGAGATTCTCCACGATGCGGTGCTCCAAGCCATCGGAGCTCCCAAGTACTCCGATCCGGAACGGCGAGAGGAATGAGCACCAACGGAGCCCTGGCAGGCAGGACCGCAGTGATTACCGGCGGCGGTCGTGGTATCGGTCCCGCAGTGGCCACCGCGTTAGCCGAGGCCGGAGCGGCGGTGTTGGTGGCCGCGCGCAGCGAAGACCAGATCGCGGCCGTGGCCGCCAAGCTACGCGACGAGGGTTTGCAGGCCTGGTCGCTGCACTGCGATGTCGCCGATCCGGACAGTGTGGAGGCTCTGGCGCAAGGCGCCAACGAGCGTTTGGGGAAGGTCGATATCCTGGTCAACAACGCCGGCATTGCGAGCGGCGCGCCGCTGCACCGTCAGAGCCTCCAGGAGTGGAACCGAATCATGGCGGTCAACGCCACCGGCACGTTCCTATGCACCAAGGCGTTCGCCCCGGCCATGGCCCAGCGTGGCTGGGGTCGGGTGGTCAACATTGCATCGCTGGCAGCACGCACGGGAGCACGCTACATCTCCGCCTACGCCGCATCCAAGCATGCGCAACTCGGCTTCACCCGCTGCATCGCGGCCGAGATGGCAGACCGCGGGGTAACCGTCAACGCGGTCTGCCCTGGGTACGTGGATACCGATATGACCACCCACACGATCGAGCAGATCATGGCCAAGACCGGCTTGAGCGAGCAGGAGGCACTGGGCTCGATCCTGGCGACGACACCGCAACGCCGGCTGATCGAGGTCGAGGAGGTCGCCCACGTGACGCTGATGCTGTGCTCGGAGGCAGCGCGTGGGATCAACGGTCAGGCCATCGGGATCGACGGCGGCGAGTTCCTCGGATGAGCCACGAAGTGATCAACCCGGCGCGGCTCGGTGAGCCGAAGGGTTGGAACAACGGCATGCTCGCCCCCGCCGGTGGCCGGATCCTGTTCATTGCCGGCCAGACCGCGCCCCGCGATGCCACCGGAAGGGTGACCACGGAGGGCTTCGTGGAGCAGTTCGCTGGCGCCCTTGACGCCGTATTGGCGGTGCTCACCGAGGCCGGCGGAGCACCGGAGGACATCGGGCGCATGACCGTGTTCGTCACCGACATGCAGGCCTACAAGTGCAGTCTCCGGACGCTGGGGCGAGCGTACAGGGAGCGCATGGGGCGACACTACCCGGCCATGGCGCTGCTCGAGGTCAAGGGCCTCGTGGACGACAACGCCCTGGTCGAGATCGAGGCCACCGCTGTGATCCCGCCTCCCAGCCACCTGCAAGCACCCCACCGACCGCCCGTCCAGGCTTAGCAGCCCGTGGTGGAAGTGTGGTGGGTCTGGCAAGTGAGAGTTGCGGGTAAGGGCAAGGAGCAACGACGACGCGATGCTGGCGACATCGCGGAGGAGTTGCGACGTTGCCATTCGCCCGTAACTCCCACTTGTCCGAAGGGTTACCATCACACTTCCGCCACGGGCTGCTTGTACTCCAATCCAGGACCGCCTCCACCGCCATGACCATCGCAGCGGAAAGCTTCATCTATCACCACGACGTCGAGAGCGGCGTGGCGACAATCCTGCTGAACCGTCCCGAGCGTCTGAACGCCCTCACGTTCCAGGTCTACGAGGAGCTCACCCTGACGTTCCGCGCCCTGGACGAGGAACCGGGGGTGCGGGCGGTGGTAATTACCGGCCAAGGCAAGGCATTCTGCTCCGGCGGTGACGTCAACGACATCATCGGCCCGCTGCTGGAACGCGATCTCGACGGTCTGCAGGCGTTCACGCGGATGACTTGCGACCTGATTGTAGCCATCCGGCAGTGCCGCCGGCCGGTGGTGGCGGCGCTCAACGGCACGGTTGCCGGGGCCGGGGCGGTAATCGCAACAGCGTGCGATTTCCGCATCGCCGCCCGCGGCGCCAAGATCGCCTTTCTGTTCACCCGTGTCGGCCTGTCGGGAGCAGATATGGGTTCGAGCTGGATGCTGCCGCGCATCATCGGTCTGGGCAGGGCGACCGAGCTGCTGATGACGGGCGACTTCATCGACGCCGAGGAGGCGTTCCGGATTGGGCTCTATCATCGTGTGGTGGACGATGGCCGTGCGCTCGAGGTGGCTCTCAACCTGGCCGAGAAGCTCTCCCGCGGCCCGGCAAACTCGCTGGCCGTCACCAAGGAGGCGCTCAACAGCGAGGCGCACATGGGCTTGCTCGAGGCTCTGGAACAGGAGGCTTACGTGCAGGCGGCGTGCATGCAGCACCCGGACTTCCACGAGGCGTATGCGGCCTTCACCGAGAGGCGCGAGCCCCGGTTCAACCGCCCAGGTACAGGCGCTCGGATTCAACCCCGGGCTGCGACAGACAGCAGTTCCGAGGATTCGAGTTGACCCCCGACCTGGAGGCGGTCGGCGCGTTCCTGGAGCCGCGCCATGCGGAGCTGGCGGCGGCATTGGACGAGTTCAGCCGACGCCTGCTCGATCCCTTGCCCGAGCCCTCCGACGACGACGAGGGTCGGGTGCAGGCACGCGAAGTACTCGAATGGATCGGGGGCTCGGGATGGCTGCAGTCGGTGCTGGAGGATGACCTTCGCGCCCTGTGTTTGCTGCGCGAGCGCATCGCCGCTGCCTCACCTCTGGCCGACGCGGTCGTCGCCCTGCAGGCTCTCGGCACCACGCCGCTGTTGTTGGCCGACAACCAACAGATGCGTGACGCCTGGGTCGAACCCGCAGGACCACCGGCTGTGGCCTGAGTCCCGCCACGTTCAGCACCACCGCGCCGGGATTGTTACAGTCGGAGCCGGTTTTTCGTCAGACGGGAAACGGCGCGAACATGAAAATCGTCTGCATCGGCGGCGGGCCCGCGAGCCTGTATTTTTCGATTCTGATGAAGAGGGCCGACCCGTCGCACGAGATCGAGGTCTTCGAGCGCAACAAGCAAGACGACACCTTTGGCTTCGGGGTCGTGTTCTCCGACGCCACCCTCGGGGCGCTCGAGACCGCCGACCCCGAGTCCTATCGCGCTATCACCGATGCCTTCTATCACTGGGACGACATCGAGATCCATTTCCAGGGCGAGGTGCTGCGCTCCACCGGACACGGCTTCGCCGGGCTATCGCGCCAGCGCCTGCTCTCGATCCTGGCGCGTCGCGCGGAGCAGCTCGGGGTCAGCTTGCATTTCGAATCGGAAGTGGGCGACCCGGCTCGGTTCGCAGATGCCGACCTGATCCTGGCCGCCGACGGCGTCCACAGCGACATTCGCAAACGGTTCGCTGACGTGTTCGAGCCCGAGATCGACGTCCGGCCGAACCGTTTCGTGTGGCTCGGGACCCGCTGCCCGTTTCCGGCATTCACATTCTACTTCCAGCCCAACGAACATGGGCTCTGGCGCGTCCACGCGTACCAGTACGAGGGTGGACACTCCACCTTCATCGTCGAGTGCACCGAGCCAACCTTCCAAGCCTCGGGCCTCGATCCAGAGGATGAGGACGCCGCTGTGGCCTATTGCGAACAGCTGTTCGCGAAGCAGCTCCGCAGCCATCGGCTGCTGAAGAATCGATCGGTCTGGCGCCACTTTCCGACCATCCGCAACAAGCGCTGGCGTCACGACAAGATCGTGCTGATGGGCGATGCGGCGCACACGGCCCACTTCTCGGTCGGTTCGGGTACCAAGCTGGCGATGGAAGACGCCATTGCGCTGGCGCAAGCCCTGGGCAATACCCGGCAACAGGCCGCAGGCACGGAGCTTTCGGGTCCCGGGATCGAAATGGCGGTCAAGGTCTACGAGCGGGAGCGCCGCCCACTCGTCGAGAGCCTGCAACGAGCCGCCCAGGCGAGCCTGCAGTGGTTCGAGGACGCCGAGCGCTACATGCATGAGGAACCGATCCAGTTCGGGTTCAATCTGCTCACACGGAGCCTTCGGATCACCCACCAGGACCTCAAGCTACGTGATCCGGACTACGTGGCGCAGATTGATCGCTGGTTCGCTGCCCAGGCGTCGGCGCGCAACGGCGTCCCCGAGCACGAAGTGAGCACCCTGCCGCAGCGGGTGGCGCCGGATGTCCACAGCCCGCAGCGAGAAGTTCCCTCGCCGTGCGTTCCGCCGCCGATGTTCACGCCCTTCAAGCTCCGGGACATGCTGCTTGTGAACCGGGTCGTGGTTTCGCCGATGTGCCAGTATCGAGCCCACCAAGGCACACCGGATGAGTGGCATCTTGTCCATCTCGGATCGCGGGCGGTTGGCGGCGCCGGCTTGATCATCAGCGAGATGACCGACATCGGGCCCGAGGCGCGGATCACTCCAGGATGCGCCGGCATGTGGTGCGACGAGCATGTTGCAGCCTGGCGATCGATCGTCCGGTTTGTCCACTGCAACAGCTTCGCCAAGATCGCGCTGCAGCTCGCGCACGCGGGTCGCAAGGGCGCGACCCGCGTGTCGTGGGAGGGCATGGACGAACCCCTCGAGCGCGGTGGCTGGCCGCTGCTGGCGGCCTCTCCGATTCCGTGGTTCCCGCACTCGCAGGTACCCAAGGAGATGAACCGGACCGACATGGACACCGTGCGCGACGAGTTCGCTGCCGCTGCCGAGCGCGCGATCCGCGCCGAGTTCGACATGCTCGAGCTCCACATGGCGCACGGATACCTGCTCGCGACGTTCATCTCACCGCTCACCAACGAGCGCGACGACGAGTACGGTGGCTCGCTCGAGAACCGGATGCGTTTCCCGCTCGAGGTCTTCGATGCCCTCCGTGCCGTGTGGCCCCCGGAGCGGCCGATCTCGGTGCGGATTTCCGCCGTCGACTGGGTTCCCGGCGGGATTCAACCGCAGGACTCGGTGCAGATTGCCCGCCTGCTTGCCGCCCATGGATGCGACCTCATCGACGTGTCCGCCGGCCAGACGGTCCCCGGCGCCAAGCCGGCGTACGGGCGGCAGTTCCAGACCCCGTTCGCCGATCGCATCCGGCACGAGGTCGGGATCGCGACCGTGGCGGTCGGCAATATCTCCTCGTATATGGACGTGAACACCATTCTCGCCGCCGGCCGCGCCGACCTGTGCGCCCTGGCCCGTGCCCATTTGTGGGACCCCTACTGGACACGCAACGCGGCACACAAACAGGGCTTCGAGCTGCCCTGGCCGGATCCCTACTCGGTCCTTGACGAGTTCAATCCACGGTTCGAGTAACGGTCACGATCGACCCCATCTCGAAATGATCAATACTAACTTTGGATAGTTAATAATATCTGTCAAGATCTTTTTTTAATTTATAATGATTTTTCATATATTTTATAAGTTCTTATGGACTCATCATTTCTTCGGCATGGCAATGCTGCTCGGTCCCGCTCGCGCCCGCGCCCGACCCCGACAGGCCAGAAGGGGACGTTACTGTCATGGGTAAGCCTGTCGGCGAGCTCCGGCGCGACAGGATGCCGGAGCAGACCCGGCACCGATGCGGGAGGTCGCGATGCGCAGGAAGCTGTTCCTGGCCTTGCTCGCCATGGCCGCTACGGCGAGCCCTCTGGAATCATCGCTCGCCTTGAGCCCTTCCCCATCTCCCGAGCACTTCGACTTCGCGGCATGGCTTGGCGGGCCCGCTCGAATGCTCCTGGTCGCCGAGGAGATCGATATCGTCAACCGGATCGCGGGCTCCGATCTCGAGCGCGAGTTCGTCGACTGGTTCTGGCGACGCCGGGATCCGGATCCCGCCACCCTGCTCAACGAGTT
>JACZXM010000199.1 GCA_022571615.1 Acidobacteriota bacterium
GAGATCTGCCCCCACCGCCGCGAGGCCCGCAGGCTCGAAGCCGAGATCTGCCCGCTGCGCGGCCCCCAGGCTGCGGAGGAACAGTCCGGCAATCACCAAGAGCACGAACGAGAGCGCCACCTGGCCGACGACAAGCGCGTTGCGCAGCGTGATGCGACCGTGCCGAAAAGTCAGCGGAGAGACATCGTCGCGGATCGAGGAGACGACATCGGAACGCGACAGCCGCCAGGCTGGAATTAGCCCGAATACGACACCGGTCAGTAGCGCCAAGCCGGCCGTGAATAGCATCGTGCGCGGCTCGACGCGGAGATCGATCGGCGCCGGTAGTCCGAGGGGGAGCTCGGCGGCCCCGAAGGCGGCGATCGCCCAGCGCGCCAGAAGCAGGCCGACCGCCCCGCCAACCAGCGACAGCAGCACGCTTTCGCTCAGCACGTGTGTGAACACCCGGCCGCGTGAGGCGCCGAGGGCGAGGCGTAGGCTGATGTCCTTGCTGCGTGCCGCGCTGCGCAGCAGCAGCAGGTTGGCGAGATTGCTGCAGGCGATCAGAAGCACCAGACCGACTACCCCCATCAGGGCCATGGACATGGGTAGTACTTGGGCGTCGTACTGGGGGTGCAGCCGGACCTCCCCGGGCGCAAACACGGTGATCCGCCGACCCTTGTTGAAATCCGGGAACTCCACCGCGAGCCGGTCCGCCAACGCGGTCATGGCCGCTTGCGCCTGCGGCACCGTGACACCGGGAACCAGCCGTGCCTTCACCTGGAACCAGTGGTCCGCACGACTGTCGATCGTGTTCCCCACGTAGTCGCCGAACACCGGGCGCATCCCGGACAGCGACATCCAAATTTGGGCGTTGAAGCCGGGCATGATACCGCCGTAGTCGCGCGGCGCGATGCCGATTACAGTGACCTGCTCGCCGTTTAGATTGAGGCGACGGCCCAGAATGTCGGGGTCGGCACCGAAACGTGACTGCCAGGTCGAGTAGCCCAGCATGGCAACAGGCTCGCCGCCATCGAGCTGGTCCGCCGGCTCGAAGTCGCGACCCAGGTAGGGGGCCAGGCCGAGCATTGAGAAGTAGTTGGACGTGACCCACTCCGTCGCCAATCGTTGTGCGCCTTCGTCCTGCAGCAGCGTTACGCCGAACGGCATGATGGCGACCGCGTCGGAAAAGACAGCCCCGCTGCTCTTGATGTCACGGTATGCAGGAAACGAGTTGCTGTTCGGGGCGCCGTCGTCGGAGTCCTGGTAGACGTTGACGATCTCGTCGGGCCGCTCGTAGGGCAGCGGCCGCAGCAGAACCGCGTCCACGAAGCTGAAGATGGCCGTGTTGGCACCGATACCCAGCGCAACGATCGCGATCGCGGTCAGGCTGAAAACGGGGGCTTTTGTCAGGCGACGTGTCGCGTGGCGGAGCTCGGCGAGCAGGCTTTGGATCATGACGAATCGGTCCCGGGGGATGGTGCGGCGGCCCCGTGTGGGGGCGGTCAGCGGAGAAAATGTGCGGGTGAAACGTGAGCTGCGCTCGGCGGCGGCGTTGCGCACCACGTCGTCGATGGCGAAGAGCCAGAACCGGGCGCCGCTGAGGGTTCGCGGGTCGCGCGCGGCACGCCGCCGCTGGACGCGAAACATCTCCAGCATCATCACACCGTACTCGGCGCGAAAACGCCTCGGGTAGGCGAGCAGCAGAGCGCGGTACAGGAGCTCCATCAGGCCTCGTCCCCAATGACACGCCGATTGCGCGCGATCTCTACGATGCGCGCCAGGCGGGTGGCCTCGGCCTCCAGCAACTCACTCCCGGCCGGGGTCAGCCGGTAGTACTTGCGGCGCGGATCGTCGCCCGCAGGATCAGCGGCCCGGTCAACGATGCCGGCCTCGGTCATCTCCTTGAGGGAGCGATAGAGAGTGCCCGGGCCGAGCCGAACCTCGCCCGCGGTCTCGGCCTCTACGGCATCCGCAATCCCCAGGCCGTGCATCTTGTCGCGACTCAGCGCCAATAGGATGTGAAAAACCGCCGGCTTGAGCGGCGTCTCTGTGAGGGGCTTTCCATAGGCCATCGCAACCTCGTCGTCGGGGTTCTCGATCTCTTATCCAAATTGATATATCCAATTTGAGTAAATTGCAAGTCGGACCCGTTTGGTACATGAACTCGAGCACGGGACGCGGGCCGAAAACTACTCGAACTTGAGCGCCCGAACCGGGTCGACTCGCGTGGCTCGCAGCGCCGGCACCAGGCTGGCGAGGGCGGCAACGAGCAGCAGCACCAGCGAGGTAGTGCCGAAGGCCACTGGATCGGTGCCGCTGATGCCGTACAGCAAGCTTGCCATCTGGCGGCCCATGATTGCCGCCAGGACGAGTCCCACCGCGAGGCCGACGCCGACCAGCAACAACGCCTGGCCCAGAACCAGCCGCAGCACTCCCCGGGCATCGGCTCCGAGCGCCATGCGAATGCCGATCTCGCGCGTGCGCCGTGCCACCGAGTAGTTCATCACCCCGTACAGCCCGATCGAGGCCAGCGTCAATCCGAGAAGGCCGAACACGCCGAGCATTCCGGCACCCACACGCGCCGGGAACAACGACGCATCGACCTGGTCTCGCAGCGTGGTGACCGAGAACACCGGCATCTCCGGGTCGAGCTCGCGGATGGTCCGCCGCACCACGTCGCCGAACGCCAGCGGATCGCTCTCGGTACGGACAAGTAGGAACGCGCCACCGCTGTACTCTTGCTCCACCGGCATGTAAACCAACGGTGTCGGGTCCTCGCCAAGCGTTCTTACTTTGGCGTAGGCGGCCACGCCGACCACGGTGAGCGGGCGGTCGAGCTGGCCGTGGAACATGAAGCGGCTTCCGATCGGGCTCTCTCCGTCCCAGAGATCCTCGGCCATCACCTCGTTGATGATCGCCACCCGGCCGCTGTCGACGTTGTCGGTGGTATCGAAATCGCGCCCTTCGACGATCGGTATTCCGAGGGAATCGAAAAAGCCGAGGCCGATGCTATTGACACCGATCAGCACTCCGTCCTTCTCGCTTCCCGCCGCGTCTCCCTCCACGAACACGGTGCGCGATAGCCCGGCGCCGAAGAGGCTCAACGGCAGCGACTGGGCGACGGTGGCCGAGCGCACGCCCGAGAGCGCGCCCACCCGCGCAGTGAGCTCCCGAATGAACGCTCGTCCACCCTCGGGGCTGTAGCCCTCCAGGTCGAGGTTCATGCTCACCACCAGGCCGCCGTCGACGTCGAACCCGGGGTCGATCGCTTGCGCCGAGCGCACGCTGCGGATGAGAAGTCCGGCCCCGACGAGCAATACAAGCGACACCGCAACCTGACCGATGACCAGCAGGTTGCGCAGACCGAAGCGTCGATCGGCTCCCATCGATGCCGCGGTCTCGCTCTTGAGCGCCGTCAGGACGTCGGCTCGCGCTGCCTGCAGCGCCGGGGCCAACCCGAAGATCAGCCCGGTGCCGAGCGCGACGCCCAGCGTCGCCAGCAATATCGAGGCGTCGAGGTCGAACGACAGGGTGATCGGAAACGGCGTCGGCGGAATGGCGCGCACCAGCAGCCCGGTGGTCCAGCGGGCAACCAGCAGTCCCAAGGCCGCGCCGACCAGGGCCAGCAGGACGCTCTCGATGAGCAGCTGACGGACCAGGCGGCCACCGCTGGAGCCCAGCGCCAGCTTGATCGCCACCTCCTGCCGTCGCCCCGTGGCCTTGGATAGCAGCAGGTTGGCAACGTTGGCACAGGCGATCAGCAGCACCATACCGACGACCACCATCATGAAGCCCATGGCCTGCACGAACCCATCGCGCACGTTCGGGTTCACCCTCGCCTGCAGCGTCGGCACCAGGGTCAGCCTGCGTCCCTCGTTGTCGTCCGGGTATTCCTGGGCCAAATGGGTCGAGATCGCGTCGAACTCCTGCTGCGCCGCCTCGATCGTAGTGCCCGGTGCGAGACGCCCGACGACGGCGTTGATCAGGCCGCGACGCAGGTCGATCCAGTCGGGTTGGCTCGACATGCGCTCGTACATCATCATCGGCAGCCAGACCTCAGGCGCAATGCCGATGTCGGTGCCGGTGAAGTCGGGCGGGGCGATGCCGATCACCGTCACCGCGACCCGGTTCAGGAAGATCGTCTTGCCGAGGAGATCGGGATCCCCGGCGGCCCGGCGCTGCCACAAGCCGTAGCTCACGACCGCGACCGGATGCGACCCCGGTGTCTGGTCCTCCTCAGGAAGGAAACTGCGGCCCTCGAGCAGATGCACGCGCAACAGATCAAAATAGTTGCCCGATACCAGCTCGCCGAGAATGGCCTCGGCGCTACCGTCCCCACTGCGGTAGCTCATCGGGGCGAACTGGTAGGCGGTGATCTGCTCGAACGCTGTCTGGCTGTCGCGATAGTCTTCGAAGTTCGGGTACGAGACCTGCATGAACCCGGGGATCTTCTCGTCGAGCGTGAACATGGTCACCAGATCGCCCGCGTCCTGCACCGGCAACGGTGGAAAGAAGATGCCGTTGACTACCGAGAAGATAGCGGTGTTGGCGCCAATTCCGAGGGCCAGCGAACCGATCGCCGCGAGCGTCAGCCCGGGGCTCTTGAGCAGCATCCGGATCCCGAACTTCACATCCTTCAGGAAATTGTCCATTCTCGTCTCCGGTCAGTTCACGCGCAGAGCAGCGGTCGGCTCGACCCCGAAACTACTCGCTCGCAGCCCTTCCGGCAACGGTCCTCTTGGCCATGGACCAGGAGCCTCTCCGACGATGTCTGTCCAATCTACTTGAATAGGATCACCTGGATCTTGGCGATGATAACAAATTGGTCTAAACTGTTATCATGATACGCACACAGATCAGCCTCTCCGAAGCGGAGTACGAGGCCGCCAAGCGCCAGGCGCGGCAGCTCGGGATCTCGCTAGCCGAGCTGCTACGCCGTTCGCTGCGCACGCTCCTGCCGGCCGACGAGTCGAAGCCCTGGATGACCTACGCCGGGTTCATCGCGTCCGGTGATCCGAGCTCGAGCCAGCGGATCGACGACGTGGTCTATGGTCACAAGGGCTGACGCCTACGTCGACACCTCTGCGCTGATCGCTTTCGCCGACCGCTCGGATACCTATCACCCGTTGTTCCGACGCCTGTTCTCCGACCCGCCCCCGCTGGTCACCACATCCCTGGTCATCGCCGAGGGCCACGGCTGGTTCATGAAGCGCTACGACCCGGCGCGGGGTCTCCAGTTCCTGGCCATGATCGAGGCGATGACGCCCCTGCGAATCCTGTCGATCGGTGCACGACACCAGGCCGGCGGCGTCGAGATCTTGCGCCGCTTCTCCGACCGGCGCCTCACCTTGACCGACGCCGTCGGCCTCCACCTCATGGCCGAACGCGGCACGCTCTCCTGTTGGTCGAGCGACCATCACCTTGCTCTTACCGGCGTGCCGCTGGTGATCCACGACCACTAACCTTCGGCCTTCTGTTGGAGAACTTGACAGTACCGCCTCGGCCGCAATAATCGCGAAGTGCATACCCGCGTTTTCCTCGGGCTTGCCTGGGCGACATTGACCGCGGCGTGTGTCGCCAGCACGGCGGCGCCACAGGTGAATCTAGAGCCCTCGGCATGGCCGCAGGGCGATCTCGAGCGCTACACGGAGTTCCAGCGCGCGTTCGGTGCGGATAAGACTCCCGCAACCGGACGCGGGGGGATGGTCGTGGGGACTACGGGAGCCCTCGCCGTACGGGCGGGTGTCGAGGCCCTGCGTCAGGGTGGAACGGCCATGGACGCCGCCATCACGACCTCGCTTGCACAGATCACCTTGATGGCTGGTGCGACGGTGAGCCTCGCGGGTCGCATGACCCTCGTGTACTTCGATGCTGACAGCGGCGACCTCCGCTACCTCAACGGCAACTGGGGAGTACCACAGGGCGAGGATGGGTTCGGCATTCCGGCTTGCGGCCAACCGCATGGACGTCAGGTGCTCGTGCCTGGTTACATGGCGGGCTTCGAGGCCGCGCATGCGCGCTATGGCCAGATGCCCTTAGGGCAGCTCTTCCGCCCGGCGATTCACTTCGCCCGAGAGGGCATCGAGTTCAACGAAGTCTTGCAGGGTTGGGTCAGCTATCGCTACGAGGTGATCGCGGCCTCACCCGAGGCTCGCGCGATCCTGCTGCGTCCGGATGGGAATCAGTATGCGGTTGGTGAGACCTTCCGCCAGCCAGCACTTGCGCGGACGCTGGAGAGCGTGGCCGAGCAGGGCGCCGAGCCGCCCTACCGC
>JACZXM010000200.1 GCA_022571615.1 Acidobacteriota bacterium
GTGACGCTGCTGGGCCCGGTGCGCTGGCTCACCGTCTATGTGCGCCAGGCCGGTTGGGGGGACGCGATCGAGAACGGTCTGGTGATCGGTCTGATCGGGCTCTACGTGGCGGCTTCGTTCCTGCTGAGCGTCGTGCTCACGCGAACCGTGCTGGCGAGCCGCCGGTGGTCGGTGCGG
Organism: Acidobacteriota bacterium; assembly: GCA_022571615.1. Lineage (GTDB taxonomy): Bacteria > Acidobacteriota > UBA890 > UBA890 > WLXD01 > JACZXM01. The sequence continues at coordinate 178 of JACZXM010000200.1, forward strand.
TTGGCTTTGCCTGCAGCCGTGGTGGCGACCGCCGCCGGAGCGATGTGGCTGTGGATGACCCCTGCGTTGGTCAACAGCTTCCAGCCCGTCGAGGTGACCACGCTGGCACAATTCACGTTTGGGCCTTACCCCGAGCGGGAACGCTTCGCTAGCTTGCAGCAGGAGGGCTTCACCGGAGTCGTCACTCTGCTCAGTCCGACCCTTCCTTTCGAGGCCGTGCTGTTTGCGCGTGAGCGGGAAGTGGCCCAGGAATTCGATCTCGAGTTGATCCACGCGCCCATGCTGCCGTGGGTAGGCGGAAACGAGGCATCGCTGGCCAAGATCAGGGCGCTGATCGACGACACCGGTGGCCGCTACTACGTGCATTGTTATCTCGGCCGGGATCGCACCGGGATGGTGCAGCGGCTGGTGCAGCGCTTAGCGCCCGAAACGCGTCTTGTGGCAACCCCCCATGAATTCCGCTTGCGCGAGGGCTCGTCCTTCAAGCGTGGAAGCTTCGAGCGGGGGGAGATTCTCGAAGTCGACGCCGACGTCTACCTGACGCCGTTTCCGACCGACGACGAGATGTTGAGGTACTTCGTTGCCGCCGATGTCGCCCACGTCGTGTCGTTGCTTGACCCCCGCAACCCGGACGACGTGAAGTTGATCGACAAAGAGGAGTCGGTGCTGGCACAGTACGAGGTTAGTTACCACAACGCTCCCGTGTCCTGGATGCACTATGATCCGGAGAGCGCAGTAGCTGCGGCAGAGCATGTGCGTCGCTCACCGCGTCCGGTTCTGGTCCATGCATTTCGATCCAGTGGCTTGGTCTCCGGTGCCTTCCGCCTCGCCTATGCCAGTGGGTTGCCACCGATCCCGCGCTCGTTGTTCGAGGAGCCCATGCAAGGCGGGGTCGCGCAAGTGGCGGGGATCAACATCGTGATCGGGCCGCGCCCCGCCGCTAGCGAGTTCGGCGCCTACTTGTTCGAACGTGGCATTCGTGGCCTGGTGTACATTGGCGATGCACGCCGAGGCGATGCAATAGAGGATCGGGCTCGCGTCGAGGCGGCCACGCCGATGGCATGGAAGGCTTTCCTGCCCGGAGACGCGCGTTTGTTCGAGACGCTTTCGGCAGCAGGCCCCTGGTACGTGTACGGGCCAGCGATCGGTGTGGTGCAGGGGCGCATCGAGGACCGATTCCTGCCCCAGCGATCCGCCATCGAATCGGCAGCTGCGGCCCCCGCCGTTGCCGCCGGTCAGTGAGGCAGCGCGATGGAAATCCTTGAGCGAGGCTGGACGTTTTTCTTGACCGCCCTGCCGCGTCCGTGGATGCTTTGGACCTTGGGTCCCGCGATGTTCGCCTACGGGGTTGGCGCCGGCTGGTTTGCCGGCTGGTTGCGGCACCGGCGTGGTGTTCGAGTGTCATACACCCGCAAGATATTCCACTTCTCGATCTTCACCATGGCGGGCCTGATCCAGATCCAGTGGGGACTGCCGGCCGTTTCCTTGTTCGGGATGGTGATGACCACACTGGTGCTCCATGCTGTGTGGCGCGCCGACGGGTACCCGTTCTACGAGGCCATGGCGCGCGAGTCCGATCGGCCGCGCCGCTCGCTCTTCATCCTCGTGCCGCTTGCAACCACGGCGCTCGGCGGGATGGCCAGCAATCTGCTGTTCCCGCAGTTCGCGTTCGTCGGGTACCTGGTGTGTGGCTGGGGCGACGCGCTCGGCGAGCCGGTGGGGTCGCGCTGGGGACGCCATAGCTACCGCGTTCCTTCGATCGCCGGCGTTCCCGCTCATCGCACCCTCGAGGGGTCGGCCGCGGTGTGTATCGGCGGGTCGGTGGCGGCCGCCGCCGGTCTGGCGATGTTTGGTCTGCCTTTAGGAGTGGCCGCCGCCGGTGGAATTGCCTGTGGCGTGTTCGGTGCTCTGGTGGAGGCCTGCAGCAACCACGGGCTGGACAATTTCACCATCCAGCTGGCGTCCTCAGCGGCCGCATTCATGTTGCTGGGTTAGCAATGGCGGTCCGCGGACCGGATGGGCGACTTCCACCCGCTCCGTCAGGATTGACGGATCTCGATCAGCTTGAGCGGGCTGGCGCGGCCGGCGACGATGGTCAGTGAATCAGGGGCGCAGTCGAGCTCGGCTGCCAGCAACTCCAGGACGCGCCGGTTCGCCTTGCCCCGGTACGCCGGGGCGCGGGTGCGAATCTGATAGAAGCCGGGCTCCAGAAGTCGCACTCCCTCGGTCTTGGATCCCGCGTTCACCTTCACCCGAATGCGCATGCAGTCCTGCCCTCCGGCAGTGTGTGGTTCAGCGTGGTGCTGCCTGTTGTCGTAGGCAATCGCCCCGATCTGCTCGGCGCCTGATACGATATCGTCGTCTCGATCGGTTTTGCAGGGAGGAAACGAGACTATGGCGGCGGCGCGCGAGTTGCAGGTGCAGATTGCCAATGAGCCGGGAGCTCTGGGGACGATCTCGGAGATTCTCGGCCACGCCGGCATCAACATCGAAGGATTCGGTGTCTGGGTCGCGACGGCGCATTTGCTGGTCAGCGACGTGGATCGTGCAGCCGAGATCCTGCGCTCGGAGGGCTTCCAGTTCGAGGTCTGCGAAGTGTTGCAACTGGAGGTGCCCGACGAACCAGGCAACCTTGCCGAGATCGCCCGGGCGCTCGGAAACGCCGGCGTCAACATCGACCACTCGTACACGATCAGGAGCGACACCCCGGGTGTCGCAGCGTTCGTACTTGCGGTTGCCAACATGAACCAAGCCGAGCAGCTCCTGGACTGAACTGACTGACGCCAGGCTCCACGGCTTGCTAGGCCGTGCGGCGCTCATGCTCGGGAAGCTCGACGAGTTCGTGCGCACTGGGCATGGCAGCGCCAATCGCGGCAATCTTCTGATAGGTGCTCGGTGACATGCCGGTCTCGGACCGGAAGGCATTGAAGAAGCTGCGGTACGATACGTGCACGTAGCCGACGTCGGCCGCGATCTCCTTGATCAGGCGCTCGGGCTCGCGGTCGATCAAGTGGCGCGCCAGCCGAATCCTCAGGCGCCGGATATCCTGCCCCATCGTGACCCCGAAGGCCGCACGATAATGGTGACACAGAAACGACGCCGAGACGCCGAGCAACCACGCGAGCCTTGCCGTCGTCGTGGCCCGGTAGTTCAACGCGATGTGTCTTCGGGCACGGCGGGCGAGGTGAACGCCTCTGGGTGTGGGTATCTCACGGCGGCTTGGTTGCAGCATAATGTCCGGTGCCTCGGCGGGGAGGAGCAGAGTACCGCCTATAAGAGTGAAACCGAGTTGCCGGCACTTTTCCGAGGGTTTCCGTCGGATTTCTTGCATCCCTGCTGCGGGGGCTACGATCGGGCAGCGGCGCGCTGTTTGGCGCGCTGCGCGGGGGCCTCGATGCGATACTTCGTCAGATAGTGCTGCAACGTGCTGCGCGGGATCGACAGGAGTCGAGCTGCCTGACTGATGTTGTGGTCCGCCAGCGCCAGCGTGCGCTGGAGGTGGCGGCGAACCACCCCCTCGAGCGAGAGATCTCCGGTCTCGACCGTCGTGCGACTGCACGGCTGGGCCGGAAAGAGTGCCGCATCGACCTCGCTAGGACTGATGCGAACGGCCTCCGACGACCCGTAGGCGCGCGTCAGCACCTGGCGCAACTCGCGCACGTTGCCCGGGTATTCCTGCTGCTCGAGCAAGCTCAAGGCCCCCTCGCTCAGCCGGCGCGGGCGCCCGTACCGCTGCTCCAGCAGCGCCAAGAAATACGCCGTCAGCTCGGGCAGATCCTCGAGTCGATCGCGCAACGGTGCGATCTCGATGATGATCCCTGCCAGCCGATAGAAAAGGTCGCGGCGAAAGCAATCACCGCTTACCAGCTCGCTCATCGAATGGTTCGTGGTGGCGACGAACCGCACGTCGACATGGGCCACCGTGTCCGATCCGAGAGGCTGAATCTCCCCGGTCTCGATGGTGCGCAGCAACGTCGCCTGAAAGCGCTCGCTGGTCTCGCTGATCTCATCGAGCACGACCACCGAGCCGTCCGCTGCCCGCAGGCGTCCTTGGCGGCTGCGAGCGGCGCCGGTGAACGCGCCCGACCGGTGGCCGAACATCTCTGAAGCCAGAAGCTCGGAGCTGACCCCGGCGCAGTTGATGATCTGCAGCGGCCGGCTCGAACGGGCACTCTCGGCGTGCAGGGCGCGCGCTACGAGCTCCTTGCCAACCCCGGTTTCCCCGATCACCAGAACCGGCTCGTCGAACGCCGCTGCGGCGCTGATCTTGCACCGGAGCTCCTGTATGGCACAGCTCGAGCCTACCAGCGATGAAACTCCGTGCGCGACGTTCATACGCACCGTCTCGAAGGGGTTGCCGAGTTGTTTCAAGCGGGGTGCCGGCCAGCACCCCCGCTCCAGATCGTACTCACCGCCAGCGGGAGAAGCACCTGGGCGCTCACGAAGTGGCCACGAAATAGTGGAAGTTTTTTGCGCGGGGGGCCCGGACAGAGGCGTTTACCGGCTCTGCTATTGACGGCGAACCCACTTCTGTACAAGGATTTGGGGTGTGAAAGTCCCCGAGGCTGATGGGTAGGTCGATTCATGCTGAGCTTAAACAGCGCCGATTCGATCGAAAAAGCATGGGCGAGCCGGTTTACTCGTTGGAGGGCCTACGCGATAGCCCTCACGGGTAATGGGACGGACGCGGAGGACGTAATTCAGGAAGCCGTCGCGCGAACCATGCAAGCGGGACCGCGGCTCGCCACCGAAAGGGACGCCTTTCGGTACGTTCTTGCGGCGGTGCGGAGCGCCGCGGTGCGGTTGTTCAGGAGCCGTGGACGCCTGTTGCCGCTGGTGGACGGCGATCTGGACGAAGTGGATGTGGCCTCCGGCCCGCTCCGCATGCTGCTTGATTGGGAACACGAGGAGCGCCAGCTAGCCTTGCAACAGAAGGCCTTGAACGCGGTGCGGGAGTTGGATGCAGTGAAGCGAGAAGTGGTGGAGTTGATGATACTGCGCGAACCGCCAATGAAGCTGCGCCAGGTCGCGGAGCTCCAGGGGGCGCCCATCAGTACCGTACACAGTCGATTGACAGCAGCGCTGCGTGAGCTCGGCAGCAGCCTCCGCGAGCACGAGCAGTACTAACGTGCAGCCGCACATAGACCCGGCGATGCTGGTCGATTACGCGCTGGGCCGGCTGAGCCGGCGCAGCGCAGCCGAGGTGCGGGTGCATTGTCTTCGTTGCGGCGCGTGCGGCGATCAGCTCGCGGCGGTGATCGCCCTGCGCCAGCACGTGCGCGGCACCGGCGATCCGGGCGTCAACTGGAGGCGGGTCGGAGCGGTTGCTGCGGCGGTGGTGTTGGCGGTCGGCATCACGGCGATCGGATTCCAGGGTGACGGTTCGGCGGCGAGAGGTGCCGGGACGGGAGTCGAGACGGTGTTGGACGGCTCGGGGTCGGCAGCCAACCCGACCCCGACTTCGCGTGCCTTGGCCCGGGACCTTGCTGACCTCGACCGCCGCATGGGGTTGCTCCGCATAGCGCTTGGGACGGTAGCCAGAGTTTCCGACGGCTATGATCGCCAGACGCAGCTTCGCTTTGCATTGGAGCGACTGAGCGCCCGCGATCTCCCCGGCATGGCCGAGGCGCTGGAGCCGTTCGCAGAGCGCTACGATCCGTGGGGTACACCGCTGTTGGGCATTGCGCGCTACCTTGGAGGCGACGAGAGCCGCGAGACCGTCGGTTACCTGCGGCAAGCGTCCGAGCGTGCCTGCCGCGAAGGTGCCGAAGCTGCCGACACCTATTTGGAGCGATTAGCAGTCTTTTATCTTGCTCGTCACGAGAGAAACCGGGGTCAGGGCGAGGTCGCTGCAGGGCTGCTGTCCTGCCTGGTGTCGGTCGAAGATACCCTCGGCGACGAGGCAGGCGATCTGTTGGCCGACCTGGTGTTGATCCAGCGATAACCGGCCTTCGGCGGATTTGGCGAAGAGACCAACGACAGGCCGTTGGTCTGCGCAAGACGCGCGGTGACCAGCGCATGTTGAGCCCCGTCTCTTAGGCATACGCGCGCGTCGAATCCACTACGAATCC
>JACZXM010000201.1 GCA_022571615.1 Acidobacteriota bacterium
AAACCAGCGTCCGCGAGCTCAGCGCCGATCTCGGCGCCGGCAGCGCGATCCAGGTGCTCGACGTGCGAGAGACCGAGGAGTGGGATCAGGGCCATATCGAAGGCGCCCATGCGATGAGCTACAAGGTGTTACGCGAGCATGTCGAGCAGATCGGCATCGACCGCCAGGAGACGCTGGCCGTCGTTTGCGCGCAGGGAACGCGCTCCAGTATTGTTTGCAGCGTGCTGCTGAGCCAGGGTTTCGACAACGTGCGCAACGTTGCTGGGGGCATGCGCGCGTGGGAAGCAGCCGACTTGCCCATGGTCGACGTCACCGACAACCCGGTGACGTCGCGCGGGCTCGATCAGTAGATGCGGAAATTGATCGTCACGACAGCGCGCACCGGCACCGGCTCGCCGTCGATCTTACCGGGCGCGAAGCGCCACTTCTTGACCGCCTCGATCGCCGCCTGATCGAGCTCCTCGTCCGAGGAGCTGTTGATGACCTGGGCAAGCACCACCACCCCCTGGGTATCGATCACGATCTCCAGGTCCGTAACGCCCTGAATGCCGCGCCGCGCGCGTTCAGCATCGTACTCGGGCTCGACCTGCTCGAGTAGCCGGGGCGGCTCCAGCCCCACCGTGTCTATCCGCAGCGCCGAGCTCAACTCGGGAGACCCCACCGGAAATCCCGCCACGAACTCGGTGACGGGCTCCTCGGGGTCGAAGTCGACCAGAATCTCCTCCAGCGTCAACGGTTCCGGAAGGTCCGCGGTCGGATCCGGGATCGGCACGCGCGCAGCCCTGCGGCGCCGCACCCGCGGCTCCGTTTTCTTGGGAAGTTCCGGCGGTTGGTAGCGACGAATGACGGTGAGCTTTCTGGGCTCCTGCACCAGATCGGTTGGGGCGCCGATGCGGAAGATGGCCGTAAACACGAGAAAGTGCGCACACAATGCGCCGATCGAGGCCCACTTCAAGACGCGCGTTTCGCCGCGGTCGGCGAATCCCTGTTCCAGCAGCGCAGCACCGGAAGACAGCGCCTCCGGCTCCGGATTTATCTCCGGCCACCGCTGCAAACTCACCGCACGTAGCCGCTACGGGCCCGGACCCTCCTATGGCGAGGCGCGACGTCGACGGCGAGACTGCGCCACCGGCCCCGAGGTGGCGGACTGGTGGAACGATACAGAATCAAGTACTGGTGGTTGACGTAGTCGGTGATGTCCATGCAGGCCTGGCTCAGCCACCCGGGCAGACCTCCGAAGCGCTGATCAGCACCCGGCCGAAGGGCTACCAGCCCTCCCGTGTTGTGGACGAGCTCCTGGAGAAACACCGCGCTCCGCGATCCCGTCGCCGCCGACGCCTCGCTTGTTTCGGATTCACCCAGCGACGGGCGCCAACGTTGTGTTCCCGCAGCGACCACGATCGCATGGATCGCCACGCCCTCCCGGCGCGCCGCCAGCCGCACGTCGGACTCGGAAGTCTGGCTGCTGCTGTCGTCACCATGGGCGACGACGATCAGTGCCTTCTTGTCGAAGTACGCCGAGCGCATCTGGATCAGGCCTAGTGCCACCGCATCGTATAGCGCCCGGCCTTGCTTTGGGCGATACCCCTGCAACGCCGACTCCAACGCCGCACGGTCGGTCGTGAACGGGCTCAAGAAACTGGCTTGTTCACCGAATTGGATCAGGAACACCTCGTCCTCAGGCCGCAGCGATTGAATCAAATCCGCTACAGCGATCCGGATCTCGTTCTCAACGGCAGCGATCGGCGAGCTGGCATCGACGAGGATCCCGACGCTTGTCGGCTCGCGTTCGGAGATCAGGTGGCCTCCTTTCCGGGCCGCCCGGGTCCCCTCGGAGACGGCAAAGTCGTCGGCCTCCAATCCCTCCATGAACCCGCCCCCATCGTCCTCGACGATGACCGGGATGCGAACGATCTCGACATCCATGACGAAATGTGACGCAACGTCTTTCACCGGCGCGCCGATGTTGAGATCCTCCAGCGACACATCCGGTAGCTCTACGGCACGGCTCGCCCCGGAGATCTCGCCTCGAATCGAGGCGCCCCAGTTCAGGAAGTCGTCTGGCCAGCCACGGGTCCCCGGTGCAGCGGCACCGTCCGCACGCGAGCCGGCACCGAACAGCGCGTCCACCTGGGGGCGGGCCACGAGCGCCATCCGCAGATCTCTCGATGCCGACACTCGGTCGTCGAGACGGAAGTGACTGAGAGCTCTATACAACAACGCCTCGGCCCGTATGTCGTCCGTTTCTCCCAACAGCGATGAGCTCAGCTCAACCGCCACCCGGTACTGCTCGCCGCCAATCGCCTGGCGGACTTTGGTGAATGTGGCGTCGGGATTCGAGGACCGTTTGCTCGCCTGTTGGCCATCTGCGGGCGGACCCTGGGAAGCCTGCAGCTCCGAGGCGTTCACCGTCACGGCCGGCAGCAGCATCGCTACCACGGCGCACGCAATGCATCTCGTGCGCCAGCGCGACGATCCAAAACCGTGGAGCATCATGTCGTCCCCGCGTTCACCACACCCCGCCACCGTGCAGACGTGTGGCAAGGGAATCGAGGAGCAGCGACGAACCCCCATGCGGGGGCCCGCAGCAATCCCTCGCGGGTCAGCATTATGACCCGATCGTCCACCGTGAGCCACCTTCGCCAACAAAACATTCCAGCAGGGCTGCAAAACGTTCGACGATCTCGACCTGGTACTTGTCCCGAAAGTGGTCCAACGGCACCGTGCCGGCGAAACCCCGCCCGGGTCGCGAACAGCCCGCTACCCACCGCCGCTCGCGCCAGCGTGTCGGCCCGCCGACTGCACACGCTGCCCGGCGTCGCCGGCAATCAGAATCGAGATGCGTTGATCCAACGTCGCGTCGAAGCTGACCTCGAACCCGGCCAGGCCGCCGTTGGCGCCCGGTTCGGTGTCGCTCATCAGCTGTCGCAGCGCGCCCGAGTCCACCCCGGCTCGTTTGGGAAGCTAGCGCAGCATTCCCACCAGGATCGGCGTCGCCGGGCTAATCGGATAGCCCGCGAAGCCCTGCATGAAACCATCGTCGCCACCGTGATAACCAAGTCACCGCACGCGTATAGGTTGCGGCAAACCGCCGGCTTGATTAAGCTGACCAGGAGTGCGTGTCTCCCCTTACGAGCGCAACCTGCGCCCTACCGTGGGCCCGCTAGACAATGTCTCATCCTTTCCTGATCCAAGGTGGTATGGGTGCGGGGGTTTCCGGCTGGCGCCTGGCTCGTGCCGTCTCCAAGCGTGGACACCTCGGTGTGGTCGCCGGGACCGCCGTGGACACGATCCTCGTCCGCCGGCTGCAGCGTGGCGACCCGGGCGGTCATACGCGACGAGCTCTGGGAAAATTCCCCGTTCCGGAGATCGCCGACCAGATTCTGGAGCGCTACTTCATCCCCGGTGGAAAGCCCGAGGGAGTGCCGTTTCGCCGCATTCGGATGTATTCCCTGGCGCCGCCGCTAGAGTTGTTCCAGCTCACCGTTGCCCTGAATTTTGTCGAGATCTACCTGGCGAAGGAGGGCCACGACGGCGTCGTGGGCGTCAACCTGCTCGAGAAGATCCAGATGCCCAATCTGGCCTCGCTGTACGGCGCCATGCTAGCCGACGTCGACTACGTGCTGATGGGAGCGGGCATCCCGCGCGAGATCCCCGGCGTTCTGGATCACTTCGCCGATCACGCCGAGGCCACGCTCAAGATCACGGTGGCGGGTGAGACCGCGGAGGACGATTTCCGCATGCGGTTCGACCCGGTGAAGGTGGTGGGGGCCCTGCCCGGTAAGCTGAAACGCCCGTTTTTTCTGGCGATCATCGCCTCCACGGTTCTGGCCAAGGCGATGAAGAACCGTTCCACTGGCACGGTCAACGGCTTCGTGATCGAGGGCCCAACCGCCGGTGGTCACAACGCGCCGCCCCGCGGCCGCCTTGCGCTCGATGCCAACGGCGAACCAATCTACGGGAAAAAGGATGTTGTCGATCTGGACAAGATCGGCGAGCTCGGGCTGCCGTTCTGGCTGGCGGGCTCCCACGGTCGCAAGGGTTGCATCGCCGAGGCACGCGCTCGCGGTGCAACCGGCATCCAGGTCGGCACCGTCTTCGCTTTCTGCGAGGAGTCGGGCCTCGACCCGGCCATCAAAAACGACGTGCTGTTGAGCGTCCTGGATGGCACCGCAGTCGTGTACACCGATCCGCTTGCATCCCCTACCGGTTTCCCGTTCAAGGTGATCCAGCACCCCGGATCTGTCGCCGAGACCTCCGTGTACGAGGCGCGAACCCGGGTCTGCGACCTCGGCTACCTGCGCACCGGATACCGACTCGAGGACGGACGGGTCGGCTATCGGTGTCCGTCCGAGCCCATCGCTGCCTATCTGCGCAAGGGCGGCAAGTTCGAGGACACGCAGCATCGCCGGTGTGTCTGCAACGGGTTGCTCTCCAACCTCGGACTGCCGCAGCTACAGAGCAACCAGGCGGTGGAACCAATGATCTTGACCTGCGGTGACGATCTGGTCCGGCTGGGACGCTTCCTGCATGACGGCAGCACGAGGTATACCGCCGCTGACGTGATCGAGGAGCTGTGCGACGAGAGCGAGTCTGGAGACCTGATCCAGAAGCCGGAGCTCCTGCAATCCCGAGTCTGCTGATACCCGAGCCCGTCGCCATCGCCAGCATCCCCCTGGAGCCTCGGCTCGAGTCACCGCTCGATGGGCCGACAAGATCGGAGCCGACGCGTGCGCCGGCAACGTCGCGCAGGCGTTTGGCTTGGCGCGAAAGCTACGACGCGTCGCGCGGGCCTGACGCTGTCTCCGCATCGGCACCGCGGGCAAGCACGACGACGCTGACCCCGAACGGCAGCCCGATTCGTGCCGCGAGCGGAATCTCGATCCGATAGAGCGCCCCGATCATGGCGCTCAGCCAGCCCGGCGTGGGCCGCAGCTGAGAGTGCCCCCGCGTGGAGACCTCGCCTGTCCCGGCCAGTTGACGCAGCCAGCGACCGCCGATGCGCGATATCGCCACCAGCGGGAAGACGGCGGTGTGGAAATACGAGGCATGCACGATGCTCAGCCCCGCGTCCACGAGCTGCCGCTGCAGGTCGCCCTTGTGGAATCGCCTCGCGCCGTGGTGCGCGGCATCGTGCCTGCCGTACAGCGCAGGTGAGGCGGAGTCGGTAATCAGCACGTGGCCTCCGGGCGCCAACACCCGCGCGATCTCGGCTACTGCCCGATCGACCTGGGGCACATTGCGATGGTACAGCAGATCAAAACACGCCACCAAGTCCACCGCCCCATCGGCAACCGGCAATGACAGAGCGTCGCCCACAAGCCGGTCGGCGCCACGCACATGCTCGAGCGCCGGAGCGTACAGGTCCATCCCGACGACGCGGCCGTAGGCTCCCAGGGTCGAGATCATGGCACCGGTTCCACAACCGATCTCGAGCACTCGGCGGCGCCCGCCAGCCGCACCGTGCCGCATCAAAATGACCTGCGCCAGCTGCCGCTTGACGGCGAACCACCAGTGCTCGTCCTGGATCCGGGCCATCTTGGCGTACTCAGCAGCTTCCATTGGGTTCAACCAGTGTTCTCGTTCCGCGACGGTGTGCCACCGACCCGGCCAGTGAGCCGCATCGCCACCAGCCGGCAGACCGTGTGAAGGTATCGCCAGCCGCGGCCGACAAAGCCCGCCAGGCTCGGCGCGGTCTTGGACTCACCGGCGATCCGCGAAATCATCGAATACGGGATCTCGCGAATTCGGAGACCCCGCAACGCGGCCTTGCCCAGCAGCTCGATGCAGTACTCGCCGTAATCGCCCACCAGTCCGAGCTCGAGAATCAGGTCGCGGCGCCCCATCACGTACCCGGTCGTGTAGTCGGTAACCGAGGGGTGGACGCAGAAACGCGCCAGGGTGTTGATCGCGAGGCTGAACAGGCGGGTGAAGCTGGAGTCGCGAACGTCGCCGGCGCCGTCGATGTAGCGCGATGCGGCCGTAAGATCCGCTTCGCCCGCCTCGAGTGGACGTAACAAATCGATCACCAGTTCCGGTGGGTGCGACAGATCGCAGTCCAACCAGACGACGAAATGCCCCCTCGAGCGTTCCACCCCCTCCCGTATCGAATCGGTCAGCCCCGCCGGCGGCCGGCGCTCGATGACCTGGAGCTCCGGATACCGCTCCATCACCTCGCGCGCCACCGCCGCGGTGCCATCGGGCGAGCGGTCGTCCATGACCAATAGCTGGTGCGAGACACCAGCG
>JACZXM010000202.1 GCA_022571615.1 Acidobacteriota bacterium
CCCAGGTGGTCGACCTGCAGTTCTCGCGCATCCAGTTCACCCCGGACCTGATGCCTTCCGACATCACCGGAACCGACCTGGTACAGGAGGATCCCGAGTCCGGCCGCCGCGAGCTGGTGTTCTCCCCGGGACCGATCTTCGCCAACATCGTGCTTGCCGACGAGATCAACCGAACACCGCCCAAGACGCAGGCTGCGTTGCTTGAAGCGATGCAGGAACACCGGGTGACGGTCCAGGGCACCACCTATCCGTTGCAGGAGCCGTTCTTCGTGTTCGCAACCCAGAACCCCATCGAGCTCGAGGGGACCTACCCACTACCGGAGGCCCAGCTCGACCGTTTCATGTTCGACATCATCATCGAGCACATGCCGTTGGGCGAGGAAATGGAGGTCGTGCGCTTGACCACAGCGGTGCAAGAGGAGGAGTTGAAGCCCGTGGTGAGCGGCGCGCAGATCGTTGCCTTCCAGCGCCTGGTGCGCCGCGTTCCGGTGTCCGAGCCGGTGACGCGCTACACGGTGGACCTGGTGCGGGCAAGCCGCCCGGGTGAAGGGTCATTGGATTTCATCAACCAATGGGTCGACTACGGAGCCAGCGTTCGCGCCGCCCAGTACCTGATTCTGGGTGCCAAGGCGACGGCGTTGATGTCGGGACGCTACGCGGTGAGCTTCGACGACATCCGGGCGCTGGCGCACCCGGTGATGCGCCACCGCATTCTGACCAACTTCCACGCCGAGTCGGAGCGGGTATCAAAGGGCCAGATCGTCGACCAACTGCTCGAGGCCGTTCCGGCCGTCAGCTCGGCGATGTGACCGAGGGGAAGGCAGGCTAGTAGCCGGTGGCAGAAGTGGAGAATCGGAGTCACGCCCGTCCCGGATCTCGCTTCGTGGACCCGCGGGTGCTTGCCCGCATCGATCATCTCGATCTGTTGGCTCGTACGGTGGTGGAGGGTTTCATCGGCGGCTTGCATCGGAGCCCCTACCTCGGGCTATCGGTCGACTTTGCAGGGCACCGCCAGTACATGCCGGGGGACGACATCCGGCTGATCGACTGGCGCGTGTACGGACGTACCGATCGCTTCTACATCAGGCAATTCGAGGCCGACTCGAACACCGATTTCACCGTGCTTCTCGATACCTCACGCTCGATGGCCTTCGGGCACGAGAGCGTTACCAAGCTCGACTACGGCCGCTACCTGGCGGCGTGCCTGACGTACTTCGCTGCCAAACAGCGGGACCGAGTCGGCTTCGTGAGCTTCAACGACCAGGTTGTGGAGTACGTGCCACCTTCGGCGCGCCACCGGGACCGCATCCTCCATACGCTCGCGCGGATTGAGCCCGGTGGGCGGAGCGACCTCGATAGGCCGCTCTGGAAGGTGGCTGAGGCCTCGCGTCGGCGCGGCATCGTGGTGCTGATTTCAGACCTGTACGACACGCCGTGGTCGATTCGCAAGGCGTTGCAGCGAATCGCGTTCAAGGGCAACGACATGATCGTGTTTCACGTTCTGGATCGGGCCGAGATCGAGTTTCCGTTCGAGACTCCGGCCGAGTACCAGGACATGGAGAGCGGCGAAGCAATCCCCGTGCTTCCCGACCGGTTGCGCGAACGCTACCGCGAGCTGGTGGCCGAGCACATCGAGACGCTCGGCCGCATTCTGCGGCGCGACCGGATCGACTACGTCCTGATGGATACCTCGCGCCCGCTCGACCACGCGTTGTTTGCCTACCTGTCGATGCGGCAGCGGCTCACGAGAGTGCGCTGAGATGTCTCTTCTCGTGCCCGCCTTTCTAGCCGGCCTGCTGGCCCTGGCGATCCCGCTGTGGGTGCATCTGCGCAATCGGCGACGCTCCGAGACAGTGCGATTCCCGTCGTTGATGTTTCTGCACCAGATCCCATACCGCTCGGTGCAACGCCAGCTGCTACAACATCGGCTCCTGCTCGCCGCCCGGGCCCTGGCGCTGGCTCTGCTGGCGCTGGCCTTTGCCCGTCCGTTCATGCCATCGGAGGTCCAGGGCCTGGATGCCGCGGGCGCCCGCGAGGTGGTCATCGTTCTCGATGATAGCTGGAGCATGGGCTACGGGGATCGCTGGGATCAGGCGACCGCCCAGGCTCGGCGCGTTCTCGCGGGGCTGGGTTCCAGCGACCGCGTCTCGTTGGTGCTGTTTTCATCGGAGCCACGTGTGGCGGCGAGATCGATGGCCGACGCCAGCGACGCGCTGGCGGCGCTCTCGGTCGCGACGCCAGGCTCCGGTACCACCAGCTACACGGCAGGGCTGCGTGCGGCGCGGCGCATCCTGGCGGAATCGACCCTGCCGCGGCGGTTGGTCGTGCTGATCAGTGATTTCCAGAAAAGTGGCTGGGACCCCGACACCTCGGTGCAGATGCCGGCAGGTACGACCGTGCGACCGATCTGGGTGGGTGGCTCGGCGGCCAATATCTCAGTGGCCGATATCGACCTGCGCGTCGGGCCCGGCGGCGAAGATCTGGCGGCAGCCACGGTGGCAGTGGGCGCGCGAATCACCAGTCAGGGCCTGCCGGCTGGAGCCTCGATCACGGCGCGCTTGGAGGTCGAAGGGGCGCCAGCACAGAGCCGGAGCATCGACGTGCCCGCCAACGGGTCGGTGCGGGTGAGCTTCGATCCGGTGGTGATCGGTGATCATCCGCTACGGGCGACTCTGTACGCAGGGGACGATCTGCTGCCTGCGGACAACGAAATGCACTTCGTCATCCCAGTTGGGCGGGGCGTGGGGGTGCTGTTGCTGGACCATCCCGCCGGCACCCGCGCGGGCTCGTTCTACATCGAGAGAGCACTGAAGATTGGAGCCCGTCCGCTCTTTCGCGTCGACCGTGAGGTGCTCGGCGCTCTCGGATCGCGAGACCTGGCGGGCTACGATCTGGTGGTGCTCAACGACGCCGGGAACCCCAATGCGGGCTCGCTTGCGGCTCTGCTTGCGTATACGCGCAGCGGTGGCGGTGTGCTCGTCGTGCTCGGGGAGAGAACGGAGCCAGGCCCCGTGGAGGAGTTGTTCACCCCATTCGGCATCGGCGAGGTGGTGGACCGGACGGTGGAGCTCGGGGCGAAGCTCGCTACCCTCGATACGACCCATCCCGCACTCGAGCTGTTCGCGCGTCCCGGCAGCGGCGATTTCACCGCGGCGCATTTCTATCGCTACCGGGCTCTGGTCCCCGAACCGGTGGAGGGCGTGCTGGCGCGATTCGATGACGGCCGCGCGGCGCTGGTCGAGAGCTCGATCGGGGAGGGCCGAGTGCTGGTGTGGACGAGCATCTTGGACATGTACTGGAACGACTTCGCGCGGCAGCCCGTGTTCCTGCCGTTCATCCAGCAGGTGGCCCGCTACGTGGCCGGGTATCGCGAGCCGCGACCGTGGCTAAAGGCAGCGCAACCCGTCGGGGCGCGGCAGCTGGTGGAGGTTGCGAGCGCTGGAAGCGCCACCCGAGCCTCCGGGGTCGAGGTGGTGGCAACCTCCGGCCAACGGGTCAATGTAGCGGCGGGGGAGACGACCCGGCTGGAGACGGGCTTCTACCGAGTCGCGTGGACAGGAGGAGACGAGGGCGCCGGTGACGGCTGGATCGCCGTCAACCTCGATCGCGCCGAGGCCGACCTGACACCGATGGACCCGGAGGAAGTCGCCGCCGCGGTGGTCTGGCGAGCTGGTGGGAGCGTCGAGCAGCAACTTGAGCAACCCCCCGATCCGGGGTTAATCGAGAGGCGCCAGTCCGTGTGGTGGTATCTGCTGATCGCTGTCTTTCTCTTGCTGACGCTCGAGACCGCTCTTTCCAACCGGGTGTCGTCTCGTGCAAGCTAGGAGCTACGGCGATGTTGGCGACTAGCAGTTGCGGCTTGGTTGCTTCTTTCCCCGTCACGGATCGCGCATGAAGTCCAGAACCCCCAAGAGGCTCAGAACACTGGAGACCTTCGAGTACCGACGCCTGCTGGGCATCATCCGTCAGGTTCGGAACCGTTGGCGCCTGAAGATCCTGTTGCGCGGGATCGGACTGGTGGCGTTGACGGCGTTGGCCACGGTGGTGCTGGGGTCATGGGGGCTCGATGCCTTCCGTTATCGTCCGTGGGTGGTGTCTGGGCTCAGCATCGGCACCTACGCCCTGCTGCTCGGAGCCTTCTATCGCTTCATCGTACGACCTCTGTGGCGACAGCTCTCGGACACGCAGGTGGCCCTTTACATCGAGGAGCACGCCCCGAAGGCCAGCGGCGCGCTGTTATCGGCGGTGGAGTTCGGAGTTCCGGACGAGCGCAGTGCGAGACCGGAGATCTCGGCCCGGTTCGTCGAAAAAGTAGTGCAGGAGGCTCTCGCCCACGGTGCGAGAATGGGCTACGGCAAGAACGTCGATCGCCGGGATCTGCGCCGCGTGTCGGGTTTCTTGGGAGCTGCATCGATGGCGGTCGTGGTGACGGTGTTGGTGAATCCCGCCTTCGTGCGACACGGGGCGCCACTCCTGTTTCGGCCCTGGGGACTCGCGAGCAGCGCCACTCCCTACGACATTGCAGTGCGGCCTGGTAGCGGCGAGGTGGCACGGGGAGGGGATCAGCTCATCAGTGCCAGCTTGTCTGGCTTCGACTCCGACCGGGTCGAGATCTCGTTCAAGCTGGGGGCCGGGGAGTGGGAACGCGAGCCGATGACGGCAGGGGAGGACGCCTACACATTCATGTTCCTGGATCTCAGCGAGCCGACCGAATACTTCGTGGAGGCAAGTGGCGTGCGCTCGGCGCTCTACCGGCTCGACGTGGTGGATCTGCCGTACGTGAGGCAGATCGATCTGGAGCTCGAGTTTCCGGCCTACAGCGGCCTGCCGCCACAGCGGATCGACGATGGTGGGGACGTGGCGGCGTTGGCCGGCACGCGCGTTCGACTGCACATCGTCCCGACGGTCGAGGTGCCCGGCGGGCGCCTACTGATCGAGACTCCCAGCGGCGAGGGCGAGAGCGATCCGGCTGTACGGGAGATCCCGTTGCAGGAGGCCGAAGGTGCTTTCGGCGCCGAGTTCACCGTCGCCGCCGACGGCTACTATCGCATCGAGCTCGAGAGCTGGGATGGGGGCTATGTCAAGGCGTCGTCGGAGTACCTGATCGAGGTGCTGTCGGACCAGCCGCCGGTGCTGGCGTTCGAAAGCCCGGGGCGCGACCTAACCGCGTCGCCGATCGAGGAGATCTTCGCCGAGGTCTCGGCAGACGACGATTTCGGCCTGGGTCGGGTCGAGCTCGTGTGGTCGTTGAACGGGAGCGAGGAGCGGCGGCTCAGCCTGTTTGAGGCGCCGGATGAAGCCCAGCAGCACATGACCGCCAGCCACACGTTCTACCTGGAGGAGGAGGAGCTGGAGCCGGGAGACTTCATCTCCTACTACGCGCGCGCCTGGGACAACCGCGACCCGGGCGGAGCGCAGATGACCACGACCGACATTTACTTCGTGCAGGTACGACCATTCCAGCGCGACTACCGACAGGCTGACGCGGGTGGCGGTGGCGGTGGCGGCGGGGGCGGCGGCAATCTGGCCCAAAAGCAGAAGATGATCGTGGCGGCGACATTCAAGATCGCCCGTGATCGCGAGCACCTGGCAAGCGAGCAGGTGCGCGAAGATCTGGCGCTGCTGGAACGGACGCAAGAGCAGCTGCGCCAGCGCACGATGGAGCTCTCGGCCCGGTTCTCTGGCGCCACGGATGGCGCCCTGGCGGAGGGGTTCAAGTACATTGCTTATACTTGGGGGCTAAGAGGGGTGGAAGGCACCGGCGTTGGTGGCAACTTTCCAGATGCTGCTATTGCATTGGGCTTGGACCAACTGCCGGAAATGCTGCGGCGGGCCGACTTCTCGCCGACCGACGATGTTCATCAGACCGGAGCCAAGCCCTTTGCTCCTCTCGTCGGATACAACGATGAAGAGCTAACCATGGTCATATCTCCCCTCGACCATTTTCTTATCAGTCCCTTGCGGCTGGTTGACACTCCCAATGGAATTGGAGTCGCGCGGGGACTCCACGGGTCGGTAGATTTCATTCCCTCAGGTACTACCACTGGGACGGTTATGGTATTCGGGCGCGGCCCTAGTTAAACATTTCAGCCATCGAAGAGTTCCCAAAATGGGTCCTTGGTTTGGGTGCTTGGCTGCCAGCATAGATAGATATGGGGTGGCAAGTTTTTCGCCACCCCAATTTTTTGATCTTGACCCCGGCTTTCGTC
>JACZXM010000203.1 GCA_022571615.1 Acidobacteriota bacterium
GGCCTCGGGGACCTCGATGGCGACGGTCTGCCCGAAATCGCGGTCGCCAACTTCGACACCGAGACCAACGCCCTGTACCTCAATCGCGGTGGCCTCGCCTTCGAGGAGATCTCAGCCCGCAGTGGCTTCGGGCTGCCGTCGTTCAACCTGCTCGGCTTCGGCATGATTCTCGCCGACCTGAACGGCGATGCCGAGCTCGACGCCTACACCGCCAACGGTCACGTGCTCCAGCGGCCGGGGCGTGAGGGCGTCGGCTATGCCCAGCGGGACCTGTTGCTGTTGGGAAACGGCCAGGGCTCCTTCGAGCCGGCCCGCTGCGGCCCGGGGCTCGCAACAGACCACGTGAGCCGGGCACTGGCGGCGGCCGACTACGACAACGACGGCGACCTCGACCTGGCGGTGAGTGCCAGCGGCGGTCCGCTGCGCTTACTGCGCAACGATTCGCCGGCGGGCGGCTGGATCGGCGTCCGTCTCCGCGGGTTGTGGGGCAACCCGGCCGGCATCGGGGCGCGGGTCACGCTGCTTGGCGAACCGAGACGCCGGGTGCAGTGGGCCCGCCGCGCCGACAGCTACCTGGCATCGAGAGATCCCCGCGTCCTGTTTTCGTTACCCGAGAACCACGCACCAGCGGGGATCGAGGTACGTTGGCCCTCGGGCGTGATCTCCCGAGTCGGGTACCGTCCGGAGCTGGCGGGAACCTATCTCGAGATCACGGAACCGGGGGAGCCGACGCCGGCGGCCTCCGGCGACGGAGGCGGAAAGGCAAACGTGGGGAGCTCGAGCTGACGTAGCTCATTGCTTCCTTCGGTAACCCGATATAACCGGTCCACCGCCAGATCCTCGAAGCTTTGCGTCAGCCCGCTCGCCGGCCAGTGCACCTGTAGCCGCTCGATACGCCCGGCGGCGCCGAGACCGATCTCGGCCCGCAACGGGTTGGCCCCGAAGCTACCGCCGCTACCGACGTGGTGGTAAATGGAGCGGATCTGGTCCCCATCGACGACATCGACACGGATGCGCGCCCCGACGCCCTGCCGGTTCGACCGCGTTCCGACCAGCTGGATCTTCACCCAGTGATTGCCGAATCCCGGGTTCTCGAACAGGGCATTCGGGTACGGGTCGGACGGCCACATGCCGCCCATCTGGGCGAAGACGTCTTGGTCGCCGTCGTTGTCGAGATCGGCGAAGGCGATCCCGTGGCCCTTTTGCAGATGCCCGAAGCCACCGGCGAACGTAACGTCGACGAAGCGCCTGCCGCCTTCGCTGCGGTACATGACGTTGGGCATCAACCCCTCGTAGCCTGGATAGCCGGTGCCAAGAAAAAAGTCGAGCCAGCCGTCGTTGTCCAGGTCGCCGAAGTTGGCCCCCATGGGCAGCGTCGAAGCGTTCAGGCCGTATTGACCGCCGCCTTCCACGAAGCCTCCGCCACGCTGGCCAAGGTACAGGCGTGGCACGTCGGCCGGGAACGGGAGTCCCATCCGGCTCGCGGCCACATACCAGACTGGCGGCGAATCGCCCTCTTCGATCACCTTCTGATAGGTGTTGACCAACAGGTCGAGACGGCCGTCGTTGTTGGCGTCCCAGAACCAGACGGCGAAGCTGGACACGGGTTGCGAAACGCCGAGATCCGCCGCCACGTCGGTAAACGTACCGTCGCGGTTGTTCCGGTACAGGCGGTTGGCCCCGGCGTAGTTGGAGACGTACAAGTCAGGATAGTCGTCGTCGTTGAAATCGCCCCACACGACGCCCTTGGACCAACGGTAGTTCTGCACTCCGGCGGTTTCCGACACCTCCACGAACGTCCCGTCGCCGCCATTGCGGTACAGCTGCGACGGATAGCCCAGCTCTTGCGTGGACTCGTTGCCGATGTACAGATCGAGGTCGCCATCGTTGTCGTAGTCGCCCCATGCAGCGGTATGGGTCGGGTACTCCACGTCCCCGAGCCCGACATCGTAGGTCACGTCGGTAAAGGTGCGGTCGCCGTTGTTGCGAAGCAGCGAGTTGACCCACCGGCCCTCGGCGGCGAGCCAGGCCCCGCGCACTACGAGCACATCGATGTCACCGTCGTTGTCGTAGTCGGCCTGCACCATGTTGACCCCACCGATGATCCCGATCAGGCCAGCGGATTCCGTGATCTCGACGAACTGGCCGTCGCCCTGATTGTGGAACAGGCGCAGCTGACCCGCCGGGTCGACCGTCGAGGTCATCACATCGAGCAGGCCGTCGGCGTCGAAGTCCTCCACGACGACGCCACCCGCATAGCCGTTTTGTGCCAGACCGACTGCGGGGGCAACATTGCGAAAGCGTGGGAAGTCGATCTCCGATTGAAAGACTTCGGGCGCGATCCGCAGATCGGCATCGAGACCGTCCGGATAACGCCCGATCATCATCGCCGCCAAATTGAGCAGCCATTTCGCCGCGATGTTGATCGGATGTTGACCCGGCGTGTTGCGCACGATGTCCGCGAACAGCGGAATCGCGGCCGCTGCATGGGTCGGATCAGAGTGCACGCCTGCCCCTCGGAGCGGCAAGATGCACGCCTCGGGGCTGTGCCGCTGCACACAGTTGATGGTCTCGGCTTCGCGCACGTGCGCCACACCGAGCAAGAACACCGTCGTTATCGCGTATCGGCCCCGGACCGACGGCGAGAGCTGCGAAAGCGAGTCGAGGATACTTCGAAAGAGCTGGATCGCGGCGGCGGAGTTGCCCATGCGCAGCTCGGCTTCGGCCAGTGCGCCGGCGATCTGAAGTCGTTGCTCCAACGGCCCATCGTCGGCCAGCGCCGCGTAGTCTGTGCGCGTCTCCTCGAGCCGCAGCCGAAACACGCGCTCGTGCGGGCTGGTGCGGGCGATCTCAGCCAACCGTGCCTTCATTCGCTCGTGGGAAGACACCGGTGCCGTGCTCGACTGCCACGCTCCGCGGCGCGGTGTGGCTCCGGAGGCGAGCGCCAAGCCGGCGCCGGCAAGCACGAGGGCGGGCAACAGAATCCCCCGGCGCTGGCCGAGCTTCCCCGACGGTTTGAATCGCTGGATCGTGGGCATGCTGCCGCGATTATAGCGACGCTTGCGCGGCAGGTCGCGGCCGGCCAAGCTCGCCTGAATGAGTTGACAAGAAATCCAAGGAGGCCGTGGTGAAAGTGTGATGGGTCTGGTAAGTGGGACTTGCGGGCGAGAGCAAGGAGCGACGACGAAGCGGATCGGCTACTTGGTACTGGCGCTACTCGCTGCTACCGGCAGCAGCGCGACCGCGGAGCCGGCTCCTGCCGACACCGGCCACCCCACCGTCGTGCTGATGCTGTTCGACGGTTTTGCGGCAACGACACGCGCCCTATACGCGACCCCCGAGCTCGATCGATTGCGCTCCGAGGGAGCGTGGAGCCACCAGCTCGCGGCCGCCTTCCCTACCGTGTCCCTGGTCAACGGCATCACGGTGTCCACGGGTTGCTGGCCGCAGCGACATGGGATCGTGGGGAATCGATTCATCGATCCGCAACGCGGCATGTACGACCATTCTCGCGACCCCGACTGGCTATTCTCGTGCGAGCACATCCATCAGGTGGTCGAGCGCCAGGGGCTGCGTGCTGCGGCCCTAGGATGGTACGGGAGCAGATCGGCAACCCGAGACCGGCAGGTTGGCAGGGAGGACGTCGAGTACGACTGCACCGACCCGCGCGACCTGGAGCGCAGCGCCGAAATCCTCAAGCTACTGGAAGAGCCCGCCTCGGATCGCCCCGATTTGATCGTCGCCTACTTCTGCGGCCCCGACGAGCCCCAGCACTTCGAGGGCATCGACAGCGACGCCACCCGCGACGCGGTGGCAGAAGCCGACCGTATTGTGGGTCGGATCCGACGTCGCATCGCGTCGTTGCCAGACGCCCGCGACGTGACCTTGATGGTCGTGACCGATCACGGCATGACCCCGGTGTCGCGCCTCATAAACCTGACCCGGATCCTACGCCGCGTTGGCGTCAGCGGCCGGGTCGTCTCCAACGACGGCACCGCCTACGTCTACCTCGAGGACCCTGGACGGGCACCAACAGCTCGCAGACTCCTCGGCGGTTATGCCGAATTCGATGCCTTCACGCGAGATCAGCCGCCCGAGTTCGCCCACCTCGGCGACAGCCAGCGGGTGGGCGACCTCGTGCTGGTGGCCCGACCACCGAGCTTTTTCGCCGATCCGGCGCTGTGGCCGTGGTACACGCGGTGGCTCGCCTGGATCGGTCCCGACTCCTACGACGTCGGCGGTCGGCTGCGCGCCGACCATGGTTACCCGCCCGATCATCCTGACATGTACGGCATCTTCTACGCCTGGGGTGCCGGGGTAACGCCAGGCATCAACCTGGGTCGGATCGAGGCCATCGACATCCACCCGACGATCGCGCGGCTGCTCCACGTCTCCCCCGGCAAACCCATCGACGGCACGCCGCTAGGGCTCTCGGTCCAGTAACCAGTGCGGATGTTTCCTGCCGTGCGATGTCGTCGCCCTGGTTCACGGCGCCCGGCGCCTGGCATCTGGTGATGCTGCGGCAAGGGTTGGCCTGGCCGAGTACATGGAGGCGCGGTCGTGAACATCATCGACGTGCTGCGGGGCCTGGAGACGTGGCAACCGTCTCTTCCGGTAAACAAACGCGTCCGCAACGCAGGTGCGAGAGAGATCTCAGGTCACCGCGGCCGGGTTGCCGCCCCCTGCGGGCATTACCTGACTGTTGCGAAGGACGAGAGCCGCAACCAGCGAAACTATCAATCCGACGGGAAAGATCTCCAGGAACGTCATCGGCAGCCGCAAGAGCAGGTTTCCATACTGCTGCTTCAGCTGCTCCATCTCGGACCCGAGCGCCTGCAACTCAACCTCGCTCATCCCCTCGGCTGTCTTGGAAGCGATGACGGACGTTGTGTATTGGTCGATGAACGCATAGTCCGTCAGCGCGAGGTTGACCTCCCATGCGCCAACGTAGATCAAGCTGGCGACCCCGGTGATCCCCAACCCGAGAAGAAAGGCGGTTCCGAACCTGATGACACCACCGAGCTCCTGGTCCCGGTAACGTTTGATACCGACGAAGATCACGCTGAGCGCGACGATCATGATCAGATACCCCAGCCATTCGAGGGTGCTCATGGCGCTTTCCTCCCCTCCCAGGGCAAGGCCGAGGATGACACTGCCGATGATGATGACTCCCGAGATGATGCCGTACGTCAGAATGATCCTCTTCATGGATACCTCCTATCCGGGTTGCTCGTGGTTGACCGATGCCCGCACGCTACTCGGCGACCCCTCTCGAGTGCATCACCCGAACGGGTGAATTTGCAGAAATCACCCGGAATGACGATTTGCGGGGCCCAGCCTCAAGGGATCAACCGGAGCGACCTGGCCTTCTGGACCGCCGTGGTGCGGCGGGAGACCTCCATCTTCTCGTAGAGATGGGCCAGGTGGGTCTTGATGGTGTTGGGCGAAATAAACAGCCGCTTGGCGATCTCCCTGTTGGAGTGACCCTCGGCCAACAGCACGAGGACCTGATACTCGCGCTCGCTGATTCCCAGATAGTCAAGGGCTCGCCTGTTTTTCTCAAACGGCGCCGGGGGTGGGCGATAGGTCAGGCGGTGGCCGACCCAGATACCGAGCGCCGTGAACAGGGCAGCGACCACCACGACGTAGATCTCGGTAGAGAAGACCCGAACGGCGTACCGGTACTCGATCCACTGGAGGAAAAAGGCGGCTCCGGCGATGGCGAGGCCGTAGATCAGTACTGCGCGCTTCATCTCAACCTAGGCCAATAACCCGAGCTTGCGCAGTTGCTCCTCCGGACACCCTCGCCAACGACCGACGAATCGGTTGCCGATATACTGCAGGTCCTCCACTCCCATGCGGCTGGACCAGAAACCGGTGGCGGTCAGGTCGCGGAAACGGTTGAAGAAGGCCACCCCGTGACTGAGCAGTTCAGGGGCGCGGTTCGGCCATGCGATGTCATCGAGGATCGCTTCGCGCTCGCTCACAGAGGCGTCCACGAAGCGTCGATCGACGCGCTCCAGCGCCTCGGCATCCAGCCAGGCGAGGCCGCCGCGCATCGCCACCTGCGCGCTCGGTTGGTCGATCATGATGAAATCCATGAACTCCGGCACCCCGGCGTCGGTAGCGCTGCCCGATCGTTCGTCGGCCGGGATGATCATGTCAACCAGCACGCGCACCGTCTTTAGCTCGTGCAGGGTGAAGAACTC
>JACZXM010000204.1:0-5579 GCA_022571615.1 Acidobacteriota bacterium
GCAAGTGGGATTTACGGGCGACTGGCAGCGTCGCGACTCCTCCGCGATGCCGCCAGCATCGCCTCCTCCTCGCTCCTTGCCCTCACCCGTAACTCCCACTTGCCAGACCCACCACACTTCTACCACGGCCTGCTAGGCAGTCTTTGCCGGTGATCCTAACGGTCGCGTACAATGCCCCTAGCATTCCAATCCGCAACTACGTGAGTGCCCGAGGAGTTGGTGATGGATACAATGGTACGCGGGGTCAATGGGCGTTCGGTTTCGATGACGATCGTCGGAGCCCTCTTGCTGACGGTAGGGTCGGCTGCGGCCCAGCATGACACCTTGCCGCGCGAGCCCGCGGCTGCCTATCGTTTCTACGACGTCGATGTCGCTCTCGAGAAGTGGTTCGATGGACCGGTCGAGTACGTCGCGCTTTCGCACGAGCACGACGTCTGGAAGAAACTCGAAACCGACGACGAGCGGCGCCAATTCATCGACTGGTTCTGGAACCGTCGTGATCTCGATTCGCGCGACCAGGATTATCCATTCCGCGACGAGTTCTACAAGCGCGTCGCGTACGCCAACAACCGGTTCAAGGGGTTTCCCCGAGGTTGGCGCTCCGACCGTGGAAGGATCTGGATCATCTTGGGACCGCCGTCGGGCGGCATGCGGCGGGTCGCTCTGCGTGGCTACGGCCGTTGCTCGGCCGAGAGCGGTGAGAGCTGGACCTACTACGTGCAGAACATGGCGTTCAACTCGAGCATGGGAGAGTTCACCATCGTGTTCGTCGAGGAACGCATCGGTCAGTACCGGATCTGTGATCCGGTCATGATGGGCACGGGTGGTTGGCCGCAGGGCGTTTCGCGGGCGCTGGAATTCACCAACGAGGCGGTGGTGGTCGACACCGCCAACGAGTTCGAACCAGGTCGTTCGAGCGCAGACCGCGAGGCTCTTACGCCCATCGTGGATGTGGTGGGAACGGTCGAGGCACTGAGCGTCCCCATCCAGCGATGGGGCGCGGATGGGGTCGCTGGAGCAGTGCTAATTCCGCTCGAGGTGCCGCTCCGCGACCTGCTATTCGAGCCCTCGGGCGAGACCTTGACCGCGACGCTGGGTGTGGACGCGACGATGATCGCAATGGGCGATCAGCAGGGCCACACGGGGCAGCAGCGGTGGACGTTGGAGCTCGATGATGCTGCCGCGAGCACGATCGGCGGCGCATCGCTGCGCACCGCACTGGTGCTTGCGGGCGATCCGGGCGGCTATTCGGTTCGCGTCCGGGTCATGGAGCCGCTCTCCGGCACTGCCTGGGTCTGGGACGGTGCGGCGGAGGTTTCCGCTACCGGACGAGCGGCGTCGCCGCTGCTGGTCGGCCGCTCACTGATCCGGTTGCGCGAGGGGGGGGAGGTCGGAGTGCTGGCGCCTGATGTCGTGACCCTGCCTCCTGGCGAGACCTTCGTCGTCCTTTCCTGGGTTCGTGGCTTCGTGCCCGACGCCGAGCGCGTGCAGGTGAGGCTGATCGACAGCGGTGGCGAGTCGCACGCGGTTACGGGTCAGGCGCTGTGGGGCAACGCGAGCGCGGCGGGGCCGTTGATCTTCCAGGGCTTGTTGCCCGACCTGCCGACAGGTATGTACACGCTGCGGCTATCGATCGCCGACGACCTCGAGCCGGTGCTCACGCGCGTCAAGGTCCAATAGCGGGAAGGCTCCCGTCGCCGGCGGAAATACCGTTTTAGCTAGCAGCCCGTGGCCGAAGCCGGACTCCATCGTCGGATTCTGCGGCTCGTGGTAGCATTTAAAATTCGCCCGTACTCGGGTTGGGCGACCGGTTTGCGACGAGGATAGCATGCGCCTGACACACGATCAGATCGAGGTCATTGCCTTCCGGGTGGTGCATGACCTGGAGAAGGCGGGCTTCCTGTCCGTGAGCGATGCCGGGAACGTTGAAGCACGTCTGCAGCGGGCCATTGCCGACGACCTCTCGATCGAGGACCAACTCAACGACGAGGTGCGCGAGATCATGCGCGAGCACGATTCACAAATTCGTCGCGCCGATGTCGAATTCCACGAAATGTTCAAGGTCATCAAGGCGAAGCTGGCCAAAGAACGCAACATCATCCTCTGATCAAGCATGCGACTGTCGCGAGCCAAGGTGAACTTCCTGTCGCGCCAGATCATCGACGCTCTCCAGGCGCATCCATCGGTGCAGCTATTCCGCGACCCCAACAGTGTCCGGTTGGCGATCGTCGAGATCATGCAGGAGGAGTTGCGCCGCGACGATTACATCGACCGTAAGGCGCGCCAGAAAATCGCGTCGCAGAAACGCGACATTCCGGAAGGAGGGCGGGAATGGGAGATCCTCTACCGCCAGTACTACCGGGAGGAGTTCGACCGGCACCGGCCCGTGCGCGGGTGATCTTGCTGCCTGCCGGTGCGCGTTGAGATGGACATCCGAGCCCTCGCCCGAGTCGGATTGGTCGGGCTTGCCCTGACCGTAGCGCTGGTGCTGTATTTGCAGTGGCGGCCGGCCCAGGGTGGGGGATCGACTGCGTCTGCACTGCAGGGACTGACGGTCGCCGAACCTGACGCCGAGCGCTCGGTCCGGTCGTTCACGAAGGGCCTCGACGTCGTCAAGACGGTCAACGGTAGACGTGTCTTCAGTATTTCGGCCGCACAGCATGTCGACTTTGTCGATGGCTGGAACGAGTGGACCAACCCCCGACTGACCATCCACGGCCGCAAGGACGGTGGCGACGTTCGGGTTACCAGCGAGCGCATGCGTACCGGCGGTGAGATCGACGATCCCACCGAGGTTCGGATGATGGGCTCGGTCAACGCGCAGCTACCTGGCGGCGGGAACTTCGGCGCGCGCCGGCTCGACTTCGACGCCGTCACCGGGGTCGTGAGCGGGTGCAACCACAATACGCTCCGGTATGCCGGCATGGAGGTGCGCTCTGACTGCTTGCATTTCCAGACCGCCGGCGACGTGAGCTCGGGTGACGACGTCGTGGCCGAGGTCCTGCGCATGTGGCAGGACCTGACAATACGCAGCGCTGCCGATGGAGAAGGGCTTCCGGCCGGGCTCCAGGGAACTGCTCAAGAGCTCCGGTTCCGTCCGGGGACCGAGATCGTGACCCTGGCCGGATCTCCGCGGCTCCAGTTCTCGGGAACCAAGATTTGGGGCGGCGAGCTGCTGCTGGATGTGGGTTTGGATGCCAACGAGCTTCGAAGTATCGAGGCCCATGACGGCGCACGGCTGCGGTATGCGGCGACGGTGGACGCCATGCCACACGTGCTGCGCGGCGATCGGATCCAGGTCGAGTTCGATGACGGCGCCATGGTGGCGACGGTGCGCGTATTTTCGGAGAGCTCGGACGCCGCCTACCTCACCCTGGCCGGTTTCGGACGCTTGTACGCCGACGAGCTCGAGCTGGAGCCTGGTGATGCGGGCCAGACGGTGACCGCGCGGGGCGCGGTGCGCTGGGAGGGGGGGGCGCAAGGCTCCGGGGTCAAGGAGTTGACCGCTACGACACTCACCCTACGCCTGCGAGATGGCCAGGTGGAGTCGCTCGAGAGCCGTGGCACGGTTGCGGCAGAGCTGGCGACCGGCGAAGGTGAGCCGGCGCGCAGGTTCCGCGGGCCGCGGTTGCGGATGGAGTGGGAGGATGGCGAGCTGGCTGCGGGCAGCTGGCCCGAGGGCGTCAGTCTCAGCGCAGAGGGCCGCGAGCTGGTTGCGGGACGGGCCGACTTCGACGGTTCCCGCGGCACCTGGATTCTGGGCGGCAGCCCGCGACCGAAGGTGACCGAAGTCGGTTTGCAGATCGAAGCCGACGAGCTAGCGATCGAGGCAACCGGCAAGCTCGTGGCAAGCGATCGGGTCGTGGCGCATCTCGGGGGCGAGAGGCTTCTCGCCGCCGCGGCATTGTTCGGCAGTGCTCCGTCGGTCGAGATCCGCAATGGTCTGACCGAGATCGACGATGGCGGCAGGATAACAATGAGCGAGCGAGTGCAGATCGTCTGGGAGTCCCAGTCGCTGGTGGCCGACCGCCTGCGTCTGGAGACCGATCCGGGGCGGCTGCACGCGAGCGGGGACATCGAGTTGGTGGCTGAGGCCGAGGTCGGGTCGGCCTCCGAGGCCACCGGCGAGCCGCAGTTCATCATGGTTACCGCCCAGAACCTGCTCGTGGAGCAGATCGAGGCCGCGATTCTTCTTGCCGGAGACGCGCTGCTGCAGCAGGGCGAGCGTAGGATCGAGGCGGACAGGATCACCATCGAGGTCGATTCTGAGGGTAAGTGGAGCTCGGTGCTGGCGGAAGAGAACGTGGTTTTCAGCGACCGGCTGGGAGCGGCCACCGGCGAGTCCATGCGCTACGACCTGGACAGCGGTGAGATCTTGCTACGCGGATCGGTCGATACACCGGCGACGTTCATCTACGAGGGAATCGAATATCGCAGTACCGATGCCCTTCGGGTCGTGTTCGAGGACGATCAGGTGAGCATCCAAGCCACCGAAGAGGGTCGCACCAAGACCAGAACGGTGCCGATCCAGACCTCCTAGCTGCCCACGCCACCACGGCCTGCTAGATATAGTCGATTGGGTCGATATCGTACGCCTCGCCGTCGACGACGGCATTCACCGCTAGGTCCGGGGTGTCCTGCAGGCTCACCGGCAGCGGGGGCTCGATCTCACTACCGTCCGCGTTCCGCACCACCAGGATCCAGGGACGCCGGCAGTCAAGCGGATTGGCCCGGTCGGATACTGCGATCCGGCCGTCATCGAGTCGAAGACACGCACCGGGTGGATAGTGGCCCATTAGCTTGCGAAACCCGTCAAAGAGATCGGCGTCGAACTTCTTGTCCGCCTCTTGTTCCATGATCTGCATGGCGGTGTCTGGAGGCAGCGCATCGCGATACGGGCGGTTCGAGCGTAACGCGTCGTAAACATCGGCGATGCACACGAGCTGCGACGCGAAATGCAGCGGCCACTGACCATGATCCGGATTGTCGTGTTCGTAGGCCAACTGGTGCTCGTAGGCGACGATGACGCTTAGATCGGTGGCCGAGGGAGTGCGCAGCAGCAGTTTGGCTCCGTCGCCGCTGTGCTGTTGCATGACCTGCCACTCTTGTTCGGTCAGTTTGCCCGGCTTGTTGAGAACTTCCTCGGGCACCAGTTGCTTGCCGATATCGTGCAGCAGCGCCGCCATTGCAACGTCCATCAGATGGTCGGCCGTGAGCCGGAGCTCGCGGGCTATTGTAAGGCTGAGCATGGCGACGTTGAGTGAGTGGGTGTAGGAGTAGTCGTCGTGCACCTTGAGCGAGTGCAGCAGAACGAAGACGTCGGGTTGCGCACGCACCGTGTTGACCAGCTCCGCCGCCAGCCCGGCGGCCTCGTTCACCGCCGCCAGCCCGTCGCCATCGAACAGGTCTTGGCGTACCCGCCGAAGCGTCTTCAGGCCACGGGAATAGGTCTCCCAGGCGCTCGGCAGCATCGCGCTCCGCGATGACTCAACGGTGTCCTCATCCGAACCCGTCTTGATCTCCCCGGCCGTGACGTGTTCGACGCCTTGGTGGGCCAGGAAGCCCTCGGTCCCGCCGCT
>JACZXM010000204.1:5589-6206 GCA_022571615.1 Acidobacteriota bacterium
GAAGGCCTCATCACCCACAACTCCACCACCCTCTCCAACATCGCCATCACCGAACTCTACTGCCTCCCGTACACCTCCGGGCTCTACGTGTCCGCGTCCTCCACCCAGACCTCGAGATCCTCCGGCGGCGAGTTCAGGGCCGCGATCAGCGCCCGGACTTCCCATCGCCGCACGCCCTTGGTGATGATCAGCCGGCCGACTTCTTGTCTTTGCAGTAGCGCTGCCAGTCCGCTGAACAGATCCGAGCGCTCGACGACAGCCGTATTCCCGAACACGAGCTGATTGTCGGCCAGCGCGACGCGGATCTCCGAGACATGCTCCAACATGCCGGTGACGTGCAGGTACAGTTCGCGGACCGCCAGGTTGACGCGTGGGTGCCGATCCGGGTACATGGCCTGGACCTGCTGCGCTGCGAGAAGACGCTGCGCGAACGGCCGTAGGCCCGATGCTTTGTCGGATGCTCTCATGCGGCTGCTCGCTGCTGGTCGGGCTCGGGCTCGGAGTCGAGGGCGATGACTCTCTCGGGTGCTGTGTCCTGGAGCCGCTGCCTGAGCGCCTGGACCGCCTGCCGGGCTGCCTTCCAGACCGGCTCGCGCCGGCGGCGGAACAGCAACGGC
>JACZXM010000205.1 GCA_022571615.1 Acidobacteriota bacterium
TCTGCAGACGCACGCCACCGTCGCCAACGTCGCCACCCTTCCCGGAACGCCCTACCGCATGGCGCTCGATCGTGCTGGCGCCTACCTCGTTGTCTGTGATGTCCACCTGGCAATGGAGGCCTACATCATCATCAGCGCGAGCCCCTATGCGGTCGTTGCCAACGATGACGGCAGCTTCGAGCTGTCGGAGGTACCGCCCGGCAGGTACACGATGGAGGTCTGGAACGTCGACCAGGCCAAGCGAAGCCGTCGCACCGTCGATGTCGCGCAAACAGCTACCGACGTTACGATGCGCAACGGCGTTCATAAGACAGCCGGTAATCATAGTGATTCGACTCGGAGGCACGTCGATGACGAACAAGACCCTGCATTTTCTGGCAATCGCGAGCCTACTGGCCGGCGCTTGTAGCCCCCAGCCGGCGCAGGACGCAATCGAAGAGGCGACGCAGGCGGCAACCGAAAAGGCGACGCCCCGGAGGCAGCCTGGCGCCGAGATCACTCTCTACGCTCCAGAGCAGCACGATCTATACGAGGGCCACTTCGTCCTGTCGGCGGGTCGTGTGTTTCGAGTCGGTCAGCTCGATGATCCGCCGGGATGGGACCACATCGACAACGATGCTTCGAACGTGCACGCCACCGAGGGAACCGTCGACATCGACGTCGACGAGGTCAACAACACGGGCCGCTTCCTCGCCCGGCTCCAGTTGCCGGAAGGTGAGCTCGTTCTGGAGTTCGACCGCTTTCACGAGTTCAATCCCTGCCAGGACGGTGGCGTGGCTGCCTACATTTACGAGCATGGGGACTCAGGATGCGGGGATGCGAACTGGCCGAAGACGTTCATCTATGTGGCCGGATGGGGCTACGGTCACGCTACTCTCAACGGCGAGCGAATCTACGAAGAGTACGAAATGCACTTCATGGTCACGCAGGGGATGCGGGATAGGAACACCCTGAAAGTGAACTACCCGCTCCTGAACAAGAGGACCTCTGCCGGGGCAGTCGATCCGGCGGCCCAACAGCTGGATTTCTACATCCGAAGCCCGGAGACGGACACGCGCAACAACCCTACCCGCGAGGTCTTCGCCCATTTCTTCGCGATGGAGGTGACCTGGAAATAGGCCGCCTGCCCCCTGGGAGACAGGCCAGAGTCAAGCACCTGTCGAAGAAGCCCCGCGGAGCATACAAGACTGGGCTATCTCCTATGATTCTCCATCAATGTTTATACGGGTTTTGTGGTGGTTTGAAGGGCTCTAAGTGAGTCCCGTGGAGTATGTTTGTTGCTTATGAGGGGCAACGATGAGCGAGAAATGCGGAGCCAAGACGAGATCCGGGAAACCGTGCCGTAAGCCACCGATCAAGGGCCGGTCCCGGTGCAAGCTCCACGGCGGCAAGTCGCGGATCAAGCACGGCCTGTACTCCAAGGACGTGCGTGCCGGCCTGATGGACGCGATCGAGAAGGCGCGTTCTGACCCCAGGCTCGATCACAGCTCCGAGTACCTCGCTCGTTCCAAGGCGATGCTCGATGCACTACTGCAGCGAATTGCCGACCAGCAGGTCCCGCTCGACACTGACGTTGTAGAGGCGGTCTCCCGGATTGTGAACCGGATCTCGTCGATGCTGCTGCGCAAGAAACAGATCGAGGACGGGATCAAGGTGCGGCTGTACACGGAGGCCCGGGAGCAGCTCGTGCAGCGCCTCGCCGGTGTCCTGCACAAGCACAAGGGCGCCCGGATCGATGACAAGCTGATCCGCACGATGGCGGAGGAGCTCCTCGCGTGAGCTCCCCGACAGAAGCCCTGCTCGACGCCGAGCTCGGCCGTGCACTGCTCGAGGCGGCGCAGCGAGCGCAGGAGCTCGAGCATCAGCAAGGCCGCGATCTCGGGGGCTGGGCTGACCCTGTCGCCTGGTGTCGCCGCGATGGTGCCCGGCTCTGGGAGGGCCAGGAGCGCATCCTCCGCGCGATCGCTGAGCACGACCGCGTCGCGATCCCAGGTGGACACGGACTCGGCAAAGGCCACGTCACTGCCTGGCTCACACGCTGGTGGCTCGCTCGGCCGCACTCCAGGGTCCTGCTCACGGGCAACACGAACTCTCAGGTGAAGCAGAACACCTGGCACGAGCTCAAGGTCTGCCACGTGATGAACGGGTGGCCGGGCGTGTGCATGGAGGAGGAGTGGCGCTTCGAGCACGACCCGACGCGTCAGGCATTCCGGATGACGACCGACGATGGAGACGCCTTTCAGGGCAAGCACGCCCCGAATTTTCTGGTCGTGTTCGATGAGTCTGCCGGTGATCGGCTCGACAAACTCTGGCCTGTAGTCCGTACGCTGATTACGAAGCGGGGCGGCAAGATCATTTGCATCGGCAACCCGACACGCCGCGCCGGCGCCTTCGCCAAGATAATCAAGGGAGACTGGGGCTTCCATGTCGAGCGGATCTCGTCGGTGCAGGCAGCCGAGTGCCAGCGCCGCAGAGGCGAGATTCCGGGCGTCACCGACTGGAGCACGATCGAAACATGGGCTCGGGACTGTGGCTACAATCGTGAGGGCCGGAAGGCGCTCCTGAAATGGATCAAGACCGAGGGCACCCAGCACGACTGGTTCCGGCCCCGTGTCCTCGGCCTGGTCCCGCTCGGTGAGGGCGGTGGCCTGTTCACTCCGGAGCTCCTGGAGAGCGCTTGCGCTCGCAAGGTACAGGCGGCCGGGCCCCTCATCATCGGGATCGACGTAGCTCGGATGGGCGGCGATCAGACGGTAGTGGCAGTCCGGCGCGGCCAGAGCGCCTACTTCGCGATGAGGATCACCGGGCCCCACGACAGGCAGCTCGTCCGGATTGGAGAATGGCTCACCGACCTGAAACGTGCGCACGAACAAGAGAACGGCCCGGAGATCAAGATCATTCGTGTTGATGCCACCGGTGAGGGCTCAGCGATGCCTGACATGCTGGCCGCGCAGGGATGGCCTGTTAAGCGTGTGCACTTCGGCGGCAAGCCCAAGCGCCCCGACAAGTTCAAGAATCGGCGCGCAGAGGGTTATCGTAGGTTCCGGTGAGCAGGATGATGCGCGGCGTGCTGCTACTGGGTGATTTCCTGGTAGAGGCTGTCGGAGACGATGGTGCGCAGCTCCGAGAGACCGGCTAGCCAAGCATCCATCTCCTCGCTGCCCCCCATGAGCTCGTCATCGGCGGCCATCGCCGACATGCTCGGCCACTCGATCGCGGCGACGATGCTGCCGGTGTCCTCGCCCGCGAAGCGCGCCTGCCATACGCGGATTGTAGCCTCGGAGCCGAGCCCGGTGAGGATCGCCTGACCCTCAGCGATGGCGGCGGCGTAGGCCGCCGGGTCGGCGGTCTGGACGACAACGACACGTAAGACCGACGCGGTGCCCGTCATCTGGGCGAACAGGGCGCTGCCGATGGCGGAAGCAGCGATGATCATCACGGCGACGGCGAGTGTTCTGCGGTTAAGCATGACCCCCTCCTAGAGGTTGAAAGGGAACGATTCACCGCCGGAGACTACGTATCCCGTGCATAGGTGTCAAAGGGGGCGGCCGTGCAGATCGGCCTGTCTGACCAGGGAGACACCAACGAGGAGCTCGCCGACGCGATGGCCAAGAGCCTCGGGTGGTGGACATTGGTGGCAAGGGCGACAAGAATCGCGACATCCCGCTCGTGGCACAAGCGCGAACTATTGCTCGCAGACTGATTCTGGCAGCGCCAGAGGGACACATCGTTTCGTGCACCGCCGACTATCTAGGGAGGCTCTGGACAAAGGATCGTGCGCGGCTCCAGCTCGCCAAGGACGTAACCCCACACACGTTCCGCCACGACTTCATTTCGAGCCTTGCGAACGACCCTCTGGTCGCGTTGCCAGCGCTGCAGCTGATAGTGGGTCACGAGCGCTTAGAGACCACCGCGGTGTACATCCACAAGGACCCAGACGCGATGCGGGCAGCAATGCTCAGGCGGGCAGAAAGTGTGTCGTAACCGGTCACTTTGGTAACAAACTGGTAACGCCTGTCGAACCGGCCTTACTGGGCATACGAAATCTGAGTATTGGAGATTCTCAGAATAATCGGCGCCTTGCATCGAGTGTCCGGTTCGAGTGAGCCTTGGAGCCGTCAGCGACCGACGGCGTGATGATGTGGCAGGCAAAGCGAGGTAAGCATGGCGGAATACGACGACGAGTTCACCCTCTGGGATCTGAGGGTGGAGGTGATCGCGGGTGACAAGCCCATGGTTTGCGACCACCGCGAGGGCGATTTCTTCGAGTTATCGGGCGAGAACTTGTCTCTGCCGCCGGGGCAGAGCTTCCCAATCTATCCTCTCGCCGCCTTGCTACCGCTGCTGCCGGCCAAGCAGCGCGACACCGACCCCAACGACTGGATGACGACCGACACCGAGATCGCCTGCCCGGATCCTCATTGCGGCGCCCGCTTCCGAATCATCCGTACCGCGCGGCGCACTTTCCGTCACGGTGCGGTCACGGTGGTGCCGCTGGAGCCGTCCTCGCGATCGGAAGAATAAGCAGGTTGTTGGAACGAAGCTGATGTCGATCGAATCGTTCGACCTCGCGCCGGGGGTCGTCGTGCCCCGCATCGTGGTCGGTTTGTGGCAGTTGTCGGCCGGACATCGGGGCGGCCAGCTTGACCGGACAGCCACGATCGATGCGCTCGAGCGATGCGTGGAAGCGGGCCTGGACACCTTCGATGCCGCCGATATCTACACCGGCGTGGAGGAGCTTTTGGGGCGTCTGGTGCGAAGGA
The DNA here is from genome assembly GCA_022571615.1 of Acidobacteriota bacterium. Lineage (GTDB taxonomy): Bacteria > Acidobacteriota > UBA890 > UBA890 > WLXD01 > JACZXM01. The sequence goes on from JACZXM010000205.1 coordinate 4,764, forward strand.
TGGGAAGGCGCTCGAGGATTCGCGTGCACACCAAGTTCGTTCCCGATGCGGCGGTGTTGCCCACGATCGACCGGCGTTATGTTGAGCGGATCGTGAACCGGTCGCTGGCGCGGCTCGGGGTGGAAACGATCGACCTGGTGCAGTTTTCCTGGTGGGACTACCAGGTCCCCGGGTACGTCGAGACCCTCGGTTGGCTCGGCGAGCTCCAGAGCGAGGGCAAGATCCGGCTTGTGGGCACCACCAACTTCGACGTGCGGCGACTGCGGGAGCTGGCGAACACCGGGGTGGAGATGGTCAGCCACCAGGTTCAGTACTCGTTGCTGGATCGTCGGCCCGAAAACGGACTGGTGCGACACTGCCTGCGCGAGGGAGCCAGCTTGCTGTGCTATGGAACCCTGGCCGGCGGGTTCCTGTCCGAGCGTTGGCTGGGAGCAGCGGACGCCAGGGATCATTGGTCCAATCGGTCGCTGCAGAAATACCGGCTTATCATCGATGGCTACGGCGGATGGGAGGCGTTCCAGGATCTGTTACGGGCGCTGCATCGCATCGCAATCCGACGTCAGGTCAGCATCGCCAATGTCGCTGAGCGCGCTGTGCTCGAGCGTGCCGGCGTCGGGGCGATCCTTGTCGGCGCCCGCGATGCAGGCCATCTGGAGGACAATCTGAGGACGCTCCAGATGCGGCTGGATGCTGAGGATCGGCAGACAATCGAGAGCCTGCTGTCGCGGAATCCTGGTCCTCAGGGCGATGTGTTCGGTCTCGAGAGAATCCCAGGTGGTCCGCATGCTGCGCTCATGCGGACCGACCTGAACCAGGATAACAGCGTGCTAGAGTGACCCTGGGTTTCGGGCGACGGACGCCGCGCCCGGCTCCAACGCTGCTGACCGTCAAGAAGGTGTACATGCGGCCTCGACCTGGCGCATGAGCAGCGCGGGCTGACGCCGGTGCGCAAGGTCGGCCGCCTGCAGACTCTCGGTCTGGCCATGCGCTCCGCCGACGGTCGCAGCTTCACCTTTCGCGCCATCGAAAAGGATCTGGTGCGTGCGTTGCCACCGGAGCTCCTCGATACCGCGATCAAGCCCTACCCGACCTGCCACCTGACCCATGCCGCGATCGACGCGGCCCTGCTCAAAGAGAGTTTACGTGCGGCGGTCGACATGTCCTTTCACCAAATTTGCATTGACAACGATTCGAGTACTAGCGATACGGTGTTAGTTTTTGCGAACGGGCAAAGTGGAGCCCCGGCGCTAACTCCGGGAAGCGGCGACCTGGCGGTCTTCACGAAGAGCCTCATCGAGATTTGCCAGACTGCCGCAAAGGCGCTCGTTCGCGACGGAGAAGGCGCGACGAAGTTCGTGGAAATCGAGGTCGCGGGCACGGAATCGGACGAAGACGCGAAGAAGATCGCGCGGGCCATCGCACAATCGCAA
>JACZXM010000206.1 GCA_022571615.1 Acidobacteriota bacterium
TGGATGGTCTCGATCGGCGCCAGGGTCCCGATCTCGACTTGGATCCTGTTGCGCTCCAATTGCTGGACCGCCAGGTCCAGGGACAGCTGCTTGACCGCCAGGTCGCGCTCGCTGAACACCAGCTCCCAATATGCCTGGTAGGCCTGGAACAGGATGTTCTGCACCTGTTGGCGGAACTGCTCCTCGCTCTGGCGATAGTTGTTTCGCGCCACGATGATCTGCTGCGTGTTGACTTCCTTGCCGAAATTCCGCAGCAGCGGCTGTTGCACCGTGAGCGCCATCGATGCGTTGACCAGCGGGTTGAAGGTGCTGAACGCGTTGTTGGTTACCTGGCGACTCGTATTCCAGGCAATCGACCAGCTGGTGCCGTACTCGAGCAGGTGGCTGAAGGTAAACCCGGCGGCGATGTTCTCGCTGGTGAGCACGTCTGCACCGGCAAGCTGGCTGGTGCCCTGCGAGACATTGCGGCTAAACCGTTGGGGCAGATCGAAGCGAAAGCTCGGATCGAATCTGCCGCGAGCGGAGCTGATGCCTTCGCGCTGGGTGTCGGGCGTGAACGAGGCGATCTGCACCTGCAGGTTGTAGCGCAGGGCCATCTCCATGGCCTCAAACAGGTCCAAGTCCAGTACCGGTAGCTCCGGCTCGGTCTTCGACCCGAGCATCTGATCCTGCACCTGAGCCCGAGCGACGCTCGGGACAAGGGTCAGCAGCAGCCCCACCAGCACCGCCATCGTCAGCTTTTTCATTCGTCTCCCCATCGTATCGTGTCGCCGCTACGTTCCTAGCAGGCCACGGCCTGCTAGGAACCGCTCTTGGTTGAGATTTCCGACGCAACGAACTCCGGCATTCTCTTGACGTTCTTGGAGACGGTCGCCCACCGCCCGTGTGGACCCAATCTACTCGTACCGCAGGGCCTCCACCGGATCCAGCCGCGCGGCCCGGTTAGCAGGATAGATGCCCGAAATCACTCCGATCAAGGACGAGGTTCCGACCGCGATGGCAAACGACCACCAGGGCAGTGAGACCGGGAAGCCGGTGGCCAGATGCGCACCGTAGCCGACCGCTGCCCCGATCGCTGCGCCCAGCAAGCCGCCGACCGCCGCCAGGGCAATGGCCTCGGCGAGGAACTGCAATAGTACGTCAGCGCGCCTGGCCCCGAGAGCCTTACGGATGCCGATCTCGTGGGTGCGCTCGGTAACCGAGACCAGCATGATTGCCATCACGCCGATGCCACCGACCATCAACGCCACCGACGACAGAGCAACCAGGGTGAGGAAGAAGTACGTCGTGAGGTCGTTCCACAACTTCAGCAACGACTCCTGGGTCAGCAGGTCGAAGTCGGGGTCCTGGTCGGCGCGCAGGCCGTGACGGGCGCGCATGATCCCTTCCACCTCGTTCTTCATCTGCTCGACCGTGTATTGCTCTTTGGCGCGCATCACGATCATCGTTCCCCGCGGCCGGGGGCCGAAGAGCTTACGGAAATTGGTCGCCGGAACAATGGCGAAATTGTCGGCCTGATCGCCGGCGATCGAGCTCGCCGCCCGCGCCTTGATGGTGCCCACGACGCGGTACTCGCGCCCGCTTACGCGCACGCGACGGTGGATCGGATCGAGCTGTTTGAACAGTGCCTCACTCGTCGCGTGGCCGAGAACGACGACATCGGAGCGCTGGCGCAGGTCGATCGGACTGATGAAGCGCCCGCTATCGAGCTCCATGTCACCGGCTTCGATGAATCGCGGGCTCACGCCCATAATCTGTGTCTGGTTGGTGCGATTGCCGCGGAATCGCAGCGTTGCTATTGCCGGGGGAAATCCCGAGCCGTACATCACGGACACCCGGTGCACGGTTTCGGCAAGCTCGGCGATGAAATCGGCATCCTTGTCGGTGATGTCGGGCCGTTGGTTCAGCTCGCGAATCTTTTCCATCGAGGTCACCAGCCGACCGCCCCACTTGATCATGAAGAGAGTGTCGGAGCCCAGGCTCTGGATCTGGCCGGTGATCGATTGGTCGAAGCCACGGATGAGGCTGGTCATGCCAACGACCATGGTGATGCCGATGACGATACCCAAGACCGTGAGCGCGGAACGCAACTTATGGCCGCGCAGGCTGGCCCACGCCATCGCCAGCACCTCGCCTGCGATCACGCCACGCATCGTCTCATCTCACTCGTAGCGTAACGCAGCGATGGGATCGAGCTTGGCGGCTCGGCTCGCTGGGTAGATGCCGAAGACCACCCCCACGATCAGCACCATCGCCAGCGCCGCGGCGACCGACCAGCCGGCCATCACGAACGGCAGCGGCGAGAAGCTCGCAATGCCCGCGGCGGCCATGTACCCGAGGCTGATCCCGACCAGGCCGCCGAGCAGCGACATGGTCACCGCCTCGACCAAGAACTGCCACAGGACCTGCTGGTAGGTAGCGCCGACGGCCTTGCGGATGCCGATCTCGCGGGTGCGCTCGGTAACGACCATCAGCATGATGTTCATGATCACGATCCCCCCGACCACCAGCGCCATGGCAACGATGCCGATCAGTGCACCGTAGATCCCGGCGGTGAACTGCTTGTACAGGTTCAGGAAGGTGTCCGAGCTGGTGATCGCGAAATCGTCGTCATCGCCCGGCCGCAGGCGATGGCGCAGACGCATCAGCATGCGGGCCTCCTCCATCGATTCCTCCACCATCTCCGGTGAGCGGGGCTTGACGCTGAACCGCAGCGAGCCCCGAGAGCCGAACAGGCGTTGGAAGGTCCCGACCGGGACGACCACGAACTCGTCCTGGCTGAAACCGAACGAGGATCCGCGTGACTCCGACACCCCGATGACGCTGAAGTGAAGGCCGTCGATGCGGATGCGTCGTCCCAGGGCACTGGCAGCGGGCAGTCCCGGAAACAGCTGCTCGGCGATGTCGGCACCCAGTATCACGACCGGTCGATTGCGCTCGGTTTCCAGCGGTGAGAAGTAGCGACCTTCCTGCAAGCCGGTGGAATCGATCAGCGCCCACTCGTACGAGCGTCCGTGTACCGAGACACGGCCGAGCGATTCGTTGCCGTAGTCGATCCGCGCGGAGTCGTCTCTACCAGCCGACAGCGCGGCAATGGTGCTCGCTTCCCGGCGCAGGAAGCGGGCATCCTCCCGCGTCAGGCGAGGGCGATTGCGCATCGCCATCACTTCCTCGTGCGAGAACGCGACCCCTATTCGCCTGACGGTGTAGACGTCGGCACCTTCGCCGGTAAGCAGGTCGGTGACCTCGGAGTTGACCCCCTGCAGGATCGTCACCACCAGAATGATCGAGCTCACCGCGACGATGTTGCCCAGCACGGTGAGGAACGAGCGCAGCTTGTTGGCCCAAATCGCGTCCAGGGCGATGAAGACCCCCTCGGATAGGCCGACGGCGCGCCGTGGCGGCTTCATTGGGTTGCCGGTGCGGCCGCCCGCTTCGGCGTCTGGCGCTCATCGCTGACGATCCGGCCATCGAGAAAACGCGTCACGCGGTGCGCATAGACGGCGATATCGCGCTCGTGGGTTACCACGATCACGGTCTGGCCGCTCTCGTGCAGGCGGATGAATAGCTCCATGACCTCATACGAGGTCTTGCTGTCGAGGTTCCCGGTGGGCTCGTCCGCAAGCAGGATCGCCGGGTCGTTGACCAGGGCGCGCGCAATCGCCACCCGCTGCCGCTCACCACCCGACAGCTCGTTGGGGCGATGGTCGGCGCGATCTGCCAGCCCGGTGATCTCGAGTGCGTGCAAGGCTCGCTGCCGCCGCTCTCGCCCCGAGCAGCCGGCGTAGATGAGCGGTAGCTCCACATTGTGCAGCGCGGTCGCTCTTGGCAGCAGGTTGAAGGTCTGGAAGATGAACCCGATCTCCTCGTTGCGTACCGCCGCCAGCTCGTTGTCATCGAGGTGGCTGACCTCGTGCCCATTGAGCTTGTAGGAACCACGGGTGGGCGTATCGAGGCAGCCCAGAAGGTTCATCAGGGTCGATTTGCCGGAGCCCGAAGGGCCCATGATGGCGACGAACTCGTTCTTCTCGATGTCGAGATCCACATCCAGCGATGCCTCGACCTTGAGCTTGCCCATGTCGTAGATCTTGCTCAGACCACGAATCTCGATGATTCGCCGCTTGCCGTCGCCGTTGCCCACGCCCTCGTCGCTCATGTTTCCTTGGTCTCTCCCGTCGCCTTGCGCCGGCGGGGCGCCTTCTCGGCTTCGACGCGTTCTCCGGTCTGCAGGGTGCGAATGACATTGAACGGGCCGACCACGACCTCGTCGCCGTCCTGCAAGCCCTCCAGAACCTCGAAATGCCGATCGCCGGCGATACCGATCTGAATCGGCACGAAGACAACGCGCCCATCACGGACGACGAAGGCGCCTTCGGCCTCTTCAAGCTCGCTGTCGTCGGTGGCGCCGGGCTGCTCGATCTCGGCCATCAGCTGCTCGATCGGGTCGCGCTGCACGATGTTGCCCTGCTCGTCGAGCTCCACCTCGCGCAGAATCAGCGACTGGATCGGCACCGCTAGCGCCGACTCCCGGGTGGCGGTCGTGATGTCAGCGGTACAAGAGAGCCCCGGCCGGGCACCGAGGACGGTGTCGAGCAGGCGCACGACCACCTTGAAGTTGATCGCCTGGTTCGCACCCGCCTGCAGCGAGCCGATCGGGCTCTTGCCAACCTCGCTGACCTGAGCGGAAAACACCACGTCGGGGAAGGCATCGATGCGCACCTCGGCCGGCTGTCCGACGGTCACGTTGACGATGTCCGTCTCGTCGATCTCGATCTCGGCCTCGACCACCGACAAATCGGCAATGGTCAACAGTACGGTGCCCGGGTTGTTCATCGTGCCGGTGACCGCGGTCTCGCCTTCCTCGACGTTAAGCTTGGTAATCACCCCGTCGATCGGAGAGGTGAAGGTGACCAGCGACAGGTCGTACTGCGACTGCGTGAGCTGCGCGCGGAGGCGCTCGAGGTCCTGGGAGCGCATCTGCACGGCCCGCTCCTCGCGGCGCACGGCCTGCAACGCATCGAGATACGCCTCCTCGGACAGAAGATCTTGCTCGTACAGGCCTTGCCGACGGTCCAGAGTCGTCTGCGCATACTCGAAATTCTGCCGCGAAAGCTCCACGTTCGACTCGGCCGCGGCGATCGACGCCTGCACCTGATCGACTGCGCTGCGGTAGCGGACCGGATCGATACGCAACAGGAAGTCCCCGATTTGAACCTCCTGGCCCTCTTCCACCGTCAGCTCGACGATCCGTCCCATGACGTTGGAGGAGATGTCGACTTCCTTGAACGGCCGGATCTTCCCCGAACCCGTCACCAGGGCGGCCAGATCTCGATGTGCCAGCACCTCGACCTGGACCTTCACCGCCTTGGGGGTGCGGTTCATGTTCGCGTACGTTCCGGCCGCGAGGGTACCGATAACCCCGACGCCGATCAGAGCTTTCTTGAGCATGAACTCCGTCGTTTCTGCCCGTCGCGGGGGAGCGAACGATGGTGAGCCTCGTGCATCAGAGTAATCAGGTCACGTGGCACGGGCAAGCACACTGCCGCGGCCGGCATTCCCCGCTAGTGGGCGGTTGACAGTCACTGCTGAACGGCTCGTTCACTCCTAACTGTGCCGTCGGTGGCGCCCGTATTCGGTCTGCCACGGGCTGCTCGAGGGCCGCCGGCACCGTGCTACACTCGCTCGATGGAACGGAATCCCTTTAGCCGACAGCTTTGGAGCACCCTGGCGCTGATCTCGGTCCTGTTGCTGGCGGCGGTGGGTGGCAGCTATATGGTCGCCCCCGACGGTGCGCTGTGGCCCGAGGTCGAGCTCGGCGGCCCGATTCCTGTTCTCTCCGTGGGCACCACCCCCGGCGGTGCCTGGAGCGAGGTGGCGCGAGTGCTGGCACCCTCGGTTGCGGTGGTGGAGGTGTACGACGACGACGGGATGCCACGATCGAGCGGCTCCGCCGTGGTCGTCCGAGCCGATGGCTATTTGGTGACCAATTGGCACGTCGTGCAAGGGGCCGGCCTCATCGAGGTCCTGCTGCACGAGCACCAGACCCTGCCCGCAGAGCTCATCGGTCGGGACCGGGCAACCGACCTGGCGGTGATCCGGGTCGATACCGAGCCCCTCATCGCGGCGGCGCTCGGCAACTCCGACGAGTTACGGGTCGGGCAATGGGTGGTGGCGATGGGTGCCCCG
>JACZXM010000207.1 GCA_022571615.1 Acidobacteriota bacterium
TGCCAGCCGCCGGCCATCGAGCGTCACCAAGCGCGCCCCGAACTGCTCACCAGCACCGGTGGTGAACTCGGCCGTCAGGTCCCAATACTCGGCCGGCCTGAAACGCATCCGGGCGCGCTCGCGATCGACCAGCATGCGGATCGCCACGCTTTGGACACGGCCCGCGGAAAGCCGCGGGGCGATTTTTCGCCACAGCACGGGGGAGACCAGATAGCCGTAGAGGCGATCGATGATGCGCCGAGCCTCCTGCGCCCGCACGAGATTGCGGTCGAGATCGCGAGTCTGGCGCAACGCCTCTTCGATAGCTCGCCGGGTGATCTCGTGAAAGACCATGCGACGGACCGGGACCTTGGGCTTCAAGACCTCGATCAAATGCCAGCTGATCGCCTCGCCCTCGCGGTCCTCATCGGTCGCCAGTAGCAGATCGTCGGCATCCTTGAGCAGCCGCCGCAGGGCGGCGATCTGACTCTTCTTGTCGGCTTGTACCACGTACAACGGCTCGAAATCGTTGTCGACGTTGACGCCGAGTCGCGCCCAGGGCTCGCCCTTGACGGATTTCGGGATCTCGGAAGCTCTCGCCGGCAGGTCGCGAATATGGCCGATGCTCGACTCCACGACATAATCTGCCCCGAGGTATCGGGACAGCGTGCGGGCCTTGGCAGGCGATTCGACAATGACGAGATGTTTGGCCATGGCATTGCAAGGTACCGGATGAGGTCCGCGTTGATCAAATCCCCGCGGGGGGAAGCGTGTCGCCGGTACCCTGAACAGAGGGCACCTGGCGGGCGCAAACCAGGTTGCCCGGAAGGCGTTCGATCAGACCCCGGATCTCCAGAGCTCCCACCGTCGCGAGGACTGCGGCCGTCGCCAGACCAGTATGCTGCAACAAGTCCTCGAGCGTCGCACCACCCCGGCGACGGATTGCCGCGAGCACGGCGCGCTCGGCCTCGCCGAGGTTCTCTGGAAGCACCGTTCCGCGGTGCGACCGGTAGCGGTCGGCGATGGTCGGCGGCAAGTGTGCCACGACATCAGCAGCCCCGGTGCACGGGTGAGCTCCCTGGCTCAAGAGAGCGTTGCAGCCGACGCTGGTGGGTGAGGTGATCGGGCCGGGAACGACCAGCACCTCGCGGTCGTAGTCGAGCGCCAAGTCTGCCGTGATCCGAGCGCCACTGCGTTGCGCCGCCTCGACCACCACGGTGACCAGCGACATGCCGGCGATGATGCGATTGCGCTTGGGGAAATGCCACCGGGCTACGGCGGTACCGGGCTCGTGCTCGGCGAGCAGAGCCCCGCGGGCAACAATGCACTTGGCCAGCGCCCGGTGTTGCTGCGGGTAGACCGGATGCAGCCCACCGGGGAGCACGGCGACGGTGCGCCCACCGGCTTGAAGCGCCCCGCGGTGGGCAGCGGCATCGATCCCGCGCGCCATGCCCGAGACGATAACTACGCCGACGCTGGCGAGATCGAACGCCAGCCGCGTGGCCACCGAGCGACCGTAGCGGGTGCATTCCCTGGAACCGACGATCGCCACGCAGGGGGCGTCGGCGAGTTGCCCGGAAAGGTGCAGGACCGGCGGTGGATCCGAGATCCGTTCCAGCACCGCTGGATAGGGCCGGGAGCCGGGCCGCAGTGTCTGCGGCCGCAGCCTCTGAGAGGTGTCCTGATGTCGGGTGCTCACGTCCTGATGGGACGGCCACCGGGGGCGGGGTGGCGTGATGATGCTCCCACGCAGGCCAACGGTTCGCCTTGCAGGCGCAACACTCGGGTCGGTAGACTCAACCCTGTTCGCTGACGCGAGCCGTGTCTTGGGTCCCCTCGCCTCCTTTTCCTGTTCCGGCAGGGACAGAGGTCGGATGTTTTCGCAGCCCACATTGCCGAGTGAATCTCAGCGTGGTCCTGGTGCACAGGGTCGCGGCGCACGCCGTGCGCTCGCCGTTGTTGCCAGCCTGCTGGCAGCCTCGACCTTGGCGTGTGCCTCAGCGCCGGCCGACAAGGCCAGCAACCAGACCCGTGCCGGCACGCTTGCCGCCGACCAGGGCTACTGGGAAGAGGCCGAGTTTCGCTGGCTCAAGGCCTTGGCGATAGCGAACCTCAACGCCCGTGCCCTGAACAACCTGGCCGTTCGTCAAGAGCGACTCGGGGATTTCGAGCTGGCCAAGGAGCTCTACGACAAGGCACTCCTGGTTGCCACGCCGGCCGAGAGCTTCTTTATCGAGCGGAACTACAAACAGTTCGAACCGATCTGGGAGCGAATCAGCAGCGGCGAGATGGCAGCCGAGGAGTCCGAGGAAACCGCCGAGAGCTACGCAGACCATGTCGAAGTCGGCCCCGTGGACACCGATGGCGACGGAATCCCGGACCTGCCGGCGGATCAGTTTCCGCAAGATCTACCGGGGGAGGTCGGGATGGTGGAAATTCTCATCTCCGTCCCCGACCGGGGCCCCAACCTGGCAGGTTACGATCGCATCTTGGTCGGCAACTTCGTGCGACATCCCGACTCCGAGACCAACCTGAACGACTTAGCGGTGCGGTATTTTCGTCGCCGTATCACGCAGCGTACCTTCTTCGAGACCCAAGATCTGCTGGAGCGGAGCCTTGACCCCGAGCTGCGCGACGCCAGCGTGCTGGACAACGCCGCGTATTGGATTCGAGCCGCCGAGAGCGTTCGGGCCGACCTGGTGCTGACCGGTACGCTCGGTCTGACCACGCGGGAGGAATCGCAGATGGTGCGGGAGCGAATCCGCTCGCCCGACGGCCAGGTGCGCGAGGTGGCGCGCTTTCAGGACAGCGTCGTTTACAAGGTCGCGTTCGACTACATCGTGCTCCGTGCGGAAGACGGAGCCCGGCTGCTCGAGGGCAGCCTGGAAGCGGAGCAGTCGTTCCCGGCGGACGAAGGCATCGCCGAGAGCGACGCGATCTTCGAAACCCTCGAGGAGTTGCTCCCCAAACTCTTGGACAGCGTCACTCCCCGGCGCTCCGAGCAGAGTCGATACTTGATCTACTGAGCCCCCTGGAGACCAGCAGCATGAGCGTCATAGCCCTTCACAAGACCCTCCGGGAGAAGGGCCGCAGCCCGGCTCCCGCGCTCGCGAAGATCGCACGTGCGGTGTTTTCCCTGGCCCTCGCCCTCAGCTTGCTGGGTGTCGTGACGCCGGAGGCATCGGCCCAGTTCATCAACACGCCCTACAGCACCTATTTCGGCAAGAACAAGGTGACCTACGAGGCGTTCGATTTCTGGAAGTACACCGCACCGCATTTCGACGTGTACTACTACCCGGAGGAGGAGCAACACCTGGACGAGGTCGTCGCCTTCGCCGAGGATGCCTATGCGCGTCTGTCGCGGCTGATGAACCACCAGCTCTCGGAGCGGCTGCCGATCATCTTTTATCAGACGCACCAGGATTTTCAGCAAACGCATATCCTGCCCTTCTTCTTGCCCGAGGGCGTGGCAGCGTTTGCCGAACCGACCGAGAATCGGCTGGTGCTACCAGTGGATGATCCTCCCGACCAGTTGCATCTACTATTGGTTCACGAGGTAACCCACCTGTTCGAGTTCGATTTCTTCTTCGGCAACCGGCTCTCGAGCAGCTTCGGCGCGCAACCGCCGGGTTGGGTGATGGAGGGCTTTGCCGAGTATGCCGCCGACAACCTGACGACGCTCGACGAGATGCTGCTGCGCGACGTGGTGCTCACCGACGACATCCCGACGCTCATTCAGATGGGCTACAACCGGGGCTTCTTCGTCGACTACGTCCTCGGGCAGGTCGTATGGCAGTACATCGAGGATGAGTACGGGGTGGAAGGTATCCGCATCTTCCTGTCGGAGATCCGCCGCGATCTCGGTCAGGACATAGAGCGTGATCTGGAGCGCTCCTTCAACGTTACGCCGCAGGAGTTCAATAACGACTTCCGAACGTGGTTGCGCGACCGCTACCTGCCCAACGTTCTGCAACGGCAGGAAGCGACCGATTTCGCGCGCAGCGTGATGGCAGGCATTCCGTTCGACAAGCGCCAAATGGCCTTCAGCCCGGTGGTGTCGCCGGACGGTTCCGAGTTCGTCGCCCTGTCGGTCGACGAGAAGGCCCTGCAGCTCGACGTCTTCCGTTTCGATCTCGAGAGCGGCCGCCGGCTCAAGAACCTCACCGGCGGACACCACGGCGATTTCGAGTACGTGGTGGGGCAGGGTCTCACGGTTGGGTTCCAGGCCGGCAACGATCTATCGTGGTCACCGGACGGCAGCACGCTCGCTTTCTTTGCCCGCACGCCACCGACCCGCACGCTGTGGTTGGTGGATGCAAATTCGGGCAAGGTCAAGAAGAAGTTCCGCACCGACCTGGATCAGGCGCTCTCACCGAGCATCGGGCCGGACGGTCGCGTCGTGTTCGGCGCCCATCGCAACGGCGTCCGCGATATCTACCTCTACGACCCGATTGCCAATACGGTCTCGAACCTCACGCAGGACGAGCTGTACGACTATGCGCCCGTGTGGTCACCCGACGGCCAGAGCATCATCTTCGCCTCCCACGTCTTGGGCCACAAGAAGCTATTCCGCATCGATCTGGCGCGGCCGCAGGAGCGCGTACAGTTGACCTTCGGGCTCAGTGACGACACCCAGCCGAGCTTCTCACGCGACGGCGCGTTCGTGTATTTCGTGTCCGACCGCACAGGTGAACACGAGCTGTACGGACTGGAGCTGGCCGACGACACGGTCTACCGATACACCAACATCTTGCACGGTGCCTTCTATCCGCAACAGATTCCAGGCACCCGTGAGTTGCTGTTCAGCTCTTTCGGTGACGGTAGCTACGACCTCTACACGATGGACCTGCCAGAGCCAGTGGAGCAATTCTCGGCCTTCGACGAGGCGCTACCCGACGAGGAGATAGACCGGATCGAAACCGAGATGACCGAGATCACCCACATCGAGCTCAGCGATCAGAATCGCACCCAGTCCGCCGGTGGCGGTTGGCACATCTCGAACATCCAGATTGCCGGGGGCTTCACCACCGGTACCAACTCGACGATCCTCGCCAACACGCTGATCCAGATCGAGGACTTGATGGGGAACAACCAGTTCACCCTGATCCTCGGCTCGATATCGAGCCAGCGCAACTTCACCGCGGTCTACACCAACCAGAAGAACCGCTGGAACTGGGGTGCGCTGGCGACCAGCCAGCGGTCGTTTTTCTTCACCCAGGACTTCAATACCGGCAGTATCGACAGGAACTCGTTGTTCGAGCTCGACGGGGGGGAGCTCTTCGCCAACTATCCGTTTGGGCGCGACTGGCGGGCCGAGTTCTCGGTCGGATACTACCGCCGACAGTTCTTTGCGTCATCGTCGATTCTCCAGGGCACCGGCGGTGATCTCGAGGTCTTCTCAGAGCGATTCACCAGCGGCACCTACTTGCCGATCAGTGTCAAGCTCATCGGTGATCGGGCTCGGTTCAAGGAGTACGGGCCGTTCGCTGGAAGGCGAGTCAGCCTCGGCTTGAACTTCGCCCCTGCGGGCGTGGGCGATGTCAGCTTCGTGAGCACGATTTTGGACTTGCGCCAATACCTCCAGATCACCAAGGACAGCCAGCTGGCGCTTCGCCTCTATGGAGCCGCCAGCTTCGGCGACAACCCGGAGGTCTTCTTCATCGGTGGGCTGAACATGCTGCGGGGGTACGACTATCTGGGGTTCTCGGGCAGTCGCAACGCGTTGTTCAACCTGGAGTACCGTTTCCCGCTGATCTGGGAAGCGCGCGGGGGTGAGATGGCCTTGCGCCACATCCGCGGGCTGGCGTTCCTGGATGTGGGCGCGGCCTGGTTCAACGACGAGACCTTCACCTTGTTCGAAGACGGTCGGCTCAAGGATGCGGTCGGATCGTTCGGGCTCGGTTTTGGAGTCGACCTGATCGGATTGCCGTTGTGGTTCTTCTGGGCCCAGAGGACGGACTTCAAGGAGCTATTCGGAGGTCCCGACTTCAGCTTCTACATCGGCCCGCTCTTCTAACATGACGCGTTTGAGGATTGACGATCCGCAGATCGACCTGGAGGCGATCGAAGCGCGGGTCGAGGCGGCGATCGAGCGCAAGCGTGGCAAGCGTTTCAGCGACGCCGAGCTCGAAGAGCTGCGCAACACGCCGCTGCGGCCGCGCCTGCGCC
>JACZXM010000208.1 GCA_022571615.1 Acidobacteriota bacterium
GTCCGAGGCTATGCTACAATGGCTCGCGGAACGCCACGTCGCGATCGCAGGAGGCTGCCTTGGCGGAAGCCTCGAAGGTCAGGACGGAGCTGCAGAAATTGGATATGGAAAGTGAGCAGTTGAAGGCCCGCCGGAAATCACTGGTTGCCGAACAGGCTCGGATCGAGGAGCGTCGGCGGGAGCGCGAAGGCCTGGCAGCCCAGATGGATGCCCAGGGCCTCGAAGTACCCGGGCATGACGGTGCGCGTCATCGCGGTCTGCATCCGCGCCGGGTTGTCCTGTGGGTTGCGCGAGCCTGGTGCTAGACCGGTTCGATTCCAGGGGAGCGGTATCGGCCTTCGCGGGACCCGTGCTCATTTTTCACGGCCGGCGAGACCAGGTCATCCCGGTTCGCCATGCCTCGATCCTGGCCACGGCCGGCGCCAACACCGAGCTCGTCCTGTGGAACTGTGGCCACAACGACTGCCCGCCGTCCTGGCTCGAGCTCCGAGACCCGCTCGAGAGCTTCCTGCGGCGGCACGGGATTCTCGACGTCGAGGACTGACCACACCTGCGATCGCCAGCAGAACCACCGGTGGCACCAGATACATCCGAACCCACCTTCAACGGGCGTACGTTAGCATCCTGAAGAGACCGCAATCTCGAGGAGGAGGCCGCGATGCAAATAGCAGATGTCCTGGCGCGCGGCGCGGTGATCTTGACCGGCGGCTCCGTGATCGAGCGCCTACGCCGGGACCCGACGGTCGAGTTGGACCCGGAGGTGTTGAACGCCGCCTTCGTGCTCGAGCCGCGCAACCGAGAACGGCTCGCAACTTGCTACCGCCAGTATCTCGACATCGGTGCGGCATACGACCTGCCGATGATCTGCGCTACGCCGACGTGGCGTGCCAATCCCGAGCGCTGTGACCGCGGGGGTTACGGTTGCGAGGAGCTCAACGCCGCGGCGGCCGAGTTCCTGCTGCAGATCCGCTCCGAGTACGGCACCTACGCAAGCAAGGTCTTCGTCGGCGGATTGATGGGATGCCGCGGTGATGCCTACGATGGCAGCAGCGCCCTGGGGCCCGAGCAGGCGGCCGAGTTCCACGCCCTGCAGGCGCAGGCACTGGCCCGCGCGGGGGTGGATTTTCTCCTCGCTGTGACCCTACCGGCTGCCCCCGAAGCGCTCGGGATCGCCGAGACCCTCGGTCGGTGCGGCCTGCCCTACTTCCTGAGCTTCATCATCCGCCCGGCGGGAGCCCTGCTCGATGGCACCCGTCTAAGCGACATGGTGTCGGTGATCGATGCAGCGGCTCAGCCGAACCCACTTGGGTTCTGGGTTAACTGTGTGCATCCCACGGTGTTTTCCGCCGCCATGCGGACCGAGACCCCGAGCGCTCCGCGGCTACCCGAGCGTGTGCTCGGACTGCAGGCCAATACATCCGCCCTGCCGCCCGAGGAGCTCGACGCCTGTGCAGTACTCCAGACCGAGGAGCCGGCTCCTTTCGTCACCGCCATGATGGAGGCGCATCGTGCCTTCGGGACCCGCATCCTGGGCGGGTGCTGTGGCACCGGCCCGGAACATATCGAAGCACTGGCACAGCAGTTTTCAAACCGGTCGCTAGCGTAGGGCTTCCGGCCAGCAGACGCCGCTGGGTCGGGCTGTATAATGGCGGATTGTACTAGATTATTCTATATCAATCCGTTATTCGTCGCCGAGAACCTTGACCGGGTCGAGGCGCGAGGCGCGCAGGGCGGGCAACAGGCTGGCGATCGCAGTGCTCGCCAGCAGCACCAGGCCGACGACGATCATGTTGCCGATCTGGATCTCGGCCATGTTCTGAAACGCGAAATCGAGCACCCGCGCCAGGATGAATAGGAACGGCGTCCCGAGGGCGAGACCGATAACACCGAGCATGACTCCCTGGCGGGTGATCATCTGAATCACGTCGCGGCGCTGCGCGCCGACGGCCATCCTTACCCCGATTTCCTGGCTCCGCTGCGACACATTGTAGGCCAGCACACCGTACGTCCCGATCGCCGCCAGCAGGAGCGCCAGGCAGCCGAATGCGGTGAGGATCCGGCTGAACAGATTGATGCCGACAAAGAGCTGATCAACGGTCTCCTCGAGCGTCTGCATGCGGCCCACGACCAGCTGCGCGTGGATCTGCTGCAGGCCGTTGCGCAGGACCGTGCTGACCGACTGCGGCTCGACGCTGGTGCGTACGAGCAGGAACACCGTCCCCGGTGCCTGCTGCGCCAAGGGAAGATAGATCATCGGGTCGACTCCGTCCGCCCCCAGCCCGGAGACGGCGATCAGCGACTGGCGCGTGTTACCCACCACGCCGACGATCTCGCGGCTCGCGTCCCGAAAAACGATCCGCTGGCCAATCGCATCCTCTTCCGGCCAGTGCAGACGAGCCAGCGCCTCGTTGACCACGACGACGGAAGTAGCGTCGGAGCGGTCCGCGGGCGAGAAAAACCGTCCGCGCACCAGGGGAATGCCCAACGTCTCCAGATAATCGGGCGGCGTGATGAGCCACAGCCCGCGCGGTCGCGCCTGGTCTGGTGCCACCGGGCGTCCCTCGATCGTGAACGCGTCGCTGAGGGTGACAACGTTGAGCGGTAGCGAGCTGGTGGTGGTGACCTCGAGCACCCCGGGCACGGATTCGGCCCGCTGCTCGATTTCGGCCAGCAGGCTAAGGCGACTATCCGGGTCATCGACCGGCAGAGTAATCGGCACGGTGAGCAGCTGCGTGTCATCAAATCCGGGGTCGGACTCGCGCAGCTCCAGGAATCCCTGCACCATCACGCTGGCGCCTCCTAGCAGCACCAACGACAAGCCGATCTCCGCCACCACCAGGCCGCGGCTGAGCAGCTTCTTGCCGGCCGCTCCCGCAACGCCCCGGCCCCCATCCTTCACGGTGCCCGCCAGATCAACGCGGAAGCTCTGGAACGCCGGCAAGATCCCGAACAGAAGGCCGGCGAACACCGTCATGGCAATTGTGAAAATCAGCACCGGTGGGTCGATGGCGGGCATGTACATGCCCGCGACCACGCCCGCGAACTGCCGCCCGATGATTCGCACGCTGGCGTAGGCGAGCCCCAGACCCACCAGGCCGGCGGCGGCGGCCAGCATCAGGCTCTCGATCAGTAACTGGCGCACGATGTGCCAACGGCCGGCTCCCAGGATCACACGCAGCGCAACCTCTCGCCGACGCGATTGCCCGCGAGCCGACAGCAGGTTGGCGATGTTCACGCACGCGATCAGGAGCACGAACACGACGGCGCCCTGCAGCAGCGCGAATAGCGCTCGCCCCTGCGGGGTAGGGATCTCATGACGCAAATTGAGCACGTCGACCACGTTGCCGCGATTGGATTCGGGGTACTCGAGCGTCAGCTCGTCGAGGACCCGCTGCATGTCCTCGCGCGCCTGCTCCATCGTCACGCCATCCCCCAACCGGCCCACGACCATGACCGATCGCTCGTCGCGTGAAAGGCGAGCCGGGTCGAGGGCAAGTGGTAGCCATATCTGGAGGTTGGGATAGAAGAACTCGAAGTCCGACGGCAGCACACCGACGATGGTGTGGGGCTCACCGTTGATGCGGACCTCGGCGCCGATCGGGTCTGTGAGGTCCGGCAGATGGGTCGCGAGCAGGTCGTCGGTAACGAGCGCGACACGATGCCTACCGATCTCCCCTTCCTCGGGAAGGAAGGTGCGGCCACTTACCGTGCTGGCGCCGAGGATGTCGAAGAACGACGGTGATACGTGCGCCGACGGGGTCATGACCGGACGCTCGCCGGTGCCGATCGTCGCCTGCCCGGGCCGGAATCCGGCCAGTTGCCCGAATGCCCGGTTGCGCTCCGCCCAGTCGACGAAATTAGCGGGCGAGGTGGTCAGGGTCTGGGGAGCGCCGGCCTCGCGGTCGCCCATGATCACGATCCGATCCGGGCTCGGGTAGGGTAGCGGCCGGAACAGGATCGCGTTCACCAGCGAGAACACGGTGGTATTGCCCGCCAGCGCCAGCGCCAGCGAGATCGCGGCGACCGCGTTGACCATCCACTCGCGACGCAATGATCGGATCCCCTGGCGGAGATCGTGTCGAACTGTTGCCATGCCGTTATCTCCCAGAGGGCTCGATGAACTCCCAGAGAGTAGGGGATGGATAATTGTTAGGCAAGCCTAACTTTGGTTGCGTGTCTACGGTTGCGCCTGCCAAGCGAGGCTGGCAGCAAATCCGCAACCAAGAGAATAGGCTTGCCCGACGGGTCACGCTCCGAGCAAGGAGGCTTCTATGCGCGCAACTCTTCACCGTCCTGTCGCTCTCCCCCTTGCGCTGGCGGTTGTTGCCGCCCTCCCCCTCATTTCGCTGGCCCAGGAGGCTCCGGCATCCGAGCTCGGTGCTCGCCGCGAGCAGCTCATGGAGCGGTTGGCCGACGGGATCGTCTTGCTGCACGCGCGCTCGCTGGCCAAGGCCGAGGACCAGCCGGGTTTTCTCCAGGATGCGTCCTTCTTCTACTTCACCGGCCTCAGCGTTCAGCCCGCGGCTATCCTGGCGCTCGATGGGCAGCGCCGGGAAACGCGGCTATTCGTGCCGCCCGCACCGATGTCGTTTGGCCAGCCGGTGGATGGGCTCGGCCCCAGCCCCGGGCCTTCGTCGGCGCGCAAGCTCGGCCTCACCGCGGTGCAGCCCTGGGATCAGTTCCAACCCTGGCTCCAAGAGCGATTGGAGGCCAGCCCGGTCAAGCTGTACGTCGATGCCCCGCGGCGCGCCGAGGCCACCGGCACGCCGGAACCCTTGCTCGCGGTGGCCGGCGACCTGGGTCTCTGGCGCCAGGCATTGCGACAGGCGTTCCCAGACGCGGTGATCGAATCGGCGCTGCCGGTGCTGCGCGAGATGCGATGGGTCAAGTCACCGAGCGAGATTGCCGCTCTGCGGGCCAACGCGATTGCCACCGTAGCGGCGTTGCACGCGGCGGCGGCGCGCATCGAGCCGGGGATCCGTCAACGCCAGGTGGAGGCAACGGTGATAGCGGCCTGCATCGAGGCCGGCGCCCACGGGCCGTCGTTCTGGCCCTGGGCAATGTCGGGACCCAACGCCCGGGTCGACAATCTGGTGCGGGCGTTCTACTCCTACGAGCATCTGGACCGAACCCTGCTGGCAGGCGAGCTCGTACGGGTAGATATCGGCTGCCGCGGCCACGGCTACGGCGCCGATGTCGGCCGCACGATTCCGGTCGACGGTGAGTTCTCCGCTCCACAAGCAGAGACCTGGGAGCTGCTGACCTCCGCCTACCTGGCCGGCCTCGAGGCCATGCGTGCGGATACGACCGTGAGCGCGGTGCGTGCCGCCAGTCGTGCCCGCGTGCGTGAGCTCACCCCGGCGCTGCGGACCGACACCGCACGCCGCGCCGCCGAGTTGCTCGATAGCGACTCGGCCTGGCATCTGCACGGTGTAGGAATCGAGAGCGGCGAGGAGGCGCTCCCGATCCTGCGGGCGGGAACCGTTCTGGCTTACGAGCCCATGGTCACCGTCGGCGCCGACGCCTTCTATCTCGAGGACATGATCCTGGTAACCGAGACCGGCCACGAGGTTCTCAGCGCCGGGCTTCCCTACAGTGCGAACAAAATCGGAGCTCTGGTGTCTTCCGGATCTTCCGGATCCGAGCGATGATCTGCGTGCAGTAGCTCGTGCGCTTCCCGACCCTGGAGGAGGAAAAGCATGTCACACATGACCCCATGCCCGAACTGCGACGGCGGGAACCTCTACAAGAGCAAGAAAATCAGCTCGGGAGGCGGGCACGCCCCCAACTACCTGCCGGGTCTCGGAAGGTTCCTGTCCACGGCTGGATTCCATGTCGTGGTGTGCAGGGATTGTGGCCTGTCACGCTTCTTTGCCCACGAAGAAGCCAGAGCGAAGCTCGGCGAGTCCGATAAGTGGACGCGCGTGCCGTAGTCCGCTGGCCGCAAGACGCGGCGCCCCTCCGGAACTCGCTGGTCGGTGGCCGTCTCTAGCTTGAGAGACCCGCATCCACAGGAGGCGCTATTGAGCAACAGGAGCTTCTCGCGTCGCGCTGTCGCGCTGCTCGGAGCAGCGGCAGTCGCGCTGATCATCGTCGGTGTTGTTGGCCTGCGC
>JACZXM010000209.1 GCA_022571615.1 Acidobacteriota bacterium
ACTGGTTTCTCGACAACCTCGAGACCGCCGCGCGGCCGCCCCAATATGAATACGCGCGCCTGAATGTCGACGACACCATCACCAGCAAGCGCAAGCTGCTGCACTTGGTGCAAGAGAGCTTGGTGCAGGGCTGGGATGATCCACGTATGCCGACGCTGGCCGGCCTGCGTCGACGCGGGGTCCCACCGCAGGCGATTCGTCGTTTCTGCGATCTGGTGGGCGTCGCCAAGGCGGCCAACCGGGTCGACATCGGCATGCTCGAGTTCACCATCCGCGACGAGCTCAATACGCGCGCCCCACGCGTGCTGTGTGTGCTCAGGCCGCTCGAGGTGGTGATCACGAACTACCCGCAGGGTCAGGTCGAGGAGCTCGAAGCGCCCTACTGGCCGCATGACGTGCCCAAGGAGGGATCCCGCGCGCTGCCGTTTTCGGGCCGCCTGTACATCGAGCGCGATGATTTCATGGAGGATCCGCCGAGGAAGTTCTTCCGCCTAGCGCCCGGTCGCGAGGTGCGGCTGCGGTACGGATACGTGATCCGATGCGACGAGGTGGTCAAGGACGAGAGCGGGGAGGCGATACAGCTGCGCTGCTCGTATGATCCGGACACGCGCGGCGGATCGACGCCGGACGGGCGCAAGATCAAGGGCACCATCCATTGGGTATCGGCCGAGCACGCAGTGCCGGTGAAGGTGCGGCTGTACGATCGCCTGTTCACGGTACCGGAGCCGGGGAGCGACGGCGACCTCACCCAGGATCTGAACCCAGAGTCGCTGGTCACGCTGGAGCGGTGTCTTGCGGAGCCTGTGCTGTCGGCAGCGGAGCCGGGTAGCCACTTCCAGTTCGAGCGCCAGGGCTATTTCTTCGTCGACCCGGTGGACTCGACACCGGGCTTCCCGGTGTTCAATCGCACCGTCACGCTGCGGGACTCTTGGGCCAAGATCGCGGCATCTGAGGACACGACCAAGAGGACGAGTCCGGCGCCGGGGGCGGCCGACCGGCCGAGCCAACAGGACGGTTCCCGACGTCGCAAGAAGCGCTCACCGGTGGAGGTTCGGCGGGAGCTGCGAGCCGCGGCGCCGGAGCTGGCAGCGCGCTTTGGGCGCTACCAGGACGAGCTGGGTCTGGCAATCGAGGATGCCGACGTGCTTACCGGTGACCTCGAGCTGGCAAGGTTCTTCGAGGCCGCCATCGAGGCCGGAGCCGATCCGACGCGGGCCGCCAAATGGGTGGTGAACGAGGTGTTGCGGCTCAGCCGCACGGGCGGTTTGGCGGCGCTCGCGTTCGGTGGAGAGCAGCTCGGCGACCTGGTGGCGCGAGTCGATCGCGGACAGTTGAGCGCCCGCGCCGGGCGCCAGGTGCTGGCGATCATGGCGGCCGAGGGAGGTGACCCCGGCGAGATCATCAAGCAACAGGGTCTGATCAAATCCGCCGACCGGGGTGCGGTGGGCGCGATCCTCGATGCGCTGGTGGCCGAGCATGCCGACAAGTTCGAGGCGCTCCGTGGCGGCCGCGATGGACTGCTGGGTTTCTTCGTCGGTCAGGTCATGCGCCAGACCAAGGGCACAGCCGATCCGCAGCTGGTGCAAGAGCTGTTGCGGGAGCGCATTCGTTGACGGCCTGCTAGAGATGGGCGTTCCCTGTCCGGGTTGCGGCCGCCAGTACGACATCACGCTGTTTGAGTTCGGGCGCACCATCGATTGCAGCTGCGGCTCCCGCGTTGCGCTCGAGCCCAGGGTGCGTTTCCTGCCATCGGGGTCCGAGCCGCGATTCATCGCCGATGCAATGCTCGGCAGCCTGGCCCGTTGGCTACGCATGTTGGGCTTCGATGTCGCATACGAAGCGCACATTCCCGACGAGCATCTCGTGCGCCGGGCGCTGCAGCAGAACCGCACTCTCCTGACCCGCGATCGAAAGCTGCCTCAGGAGTGGACGGTTCCAGCGCTGTACCTGGTGCGAGCGGACGAGACGCTGGCTCAGCTACGTGAGGTCATCGAGACCTTCGGCTTGCGCGAGGCCCTCCGCCCGTTCAGCCGTTGCAGCTTGTGCAACGCGGAGCTCTCCGAGGCTTCGCCCGATCAGATCGCGGAGCACGTGCCGGAATACGTCCAAACGACCGCCACGACCTTCCGCAGCTGTCCCATCTGCGACCGCGTGTACTGGCGCGGGACGCACACCGATCACATGTGGCGGGCGCTGGAACGAGCGGTAGGCATCTCGATTCCGTAGGCCGCGTTGATTCCGTTCTGCCGCACCTGGCGTGCTGTCGCAGGCGCAATGTGCCAGAGGTCCACACTTACTACCGATCGCTGGCGGCCGCGTTCCAGTAGTGACGGCGGTCAGATGAAGTCGATGCGGCGAGCGGGGAGCCGCCGGGCGTCCCGAGCGCGCAGGGCGATGAGAATGCCCGTTATGGCCATCAACTTCGCGGCGTTGCCCGGGTCACCGATCCCAGTGGACATGTGCGTGTACACGGCACCGATCATCACCACGGCGAGGAGCCCGGCTCCGTAGGCAGCGAGCGACGGGAACAGGACGAGAATTGCGCCGGTGATCTCCATCACGCCGATCAGGCGCGCGAAGGAGCCGCTGTAGCCCCAGTTCTCGAAGCGCTCGACCATCGCCTGGTTCGGGTTGAGCTTCGTGAGGCCGGAGCCGGCGAAACTCAGCGCCAGCAGGATGGCCAAGGCCCAGGCAATCACGATCCGGATTCGGATGTGCATGGAAATCTCCGCAAGCTATGAGCGGCTTCTGACTCAGGACGCTGTCACGATCGCCCGCTCGTTCCATCGGCTCGGTACTTTTCGAACCAGGCGAGAATATGCGCCACCTTCGCCATCAGATTGCTGGGTCGTGCGGCGATGCCGTGTCCGGCCTCGGGGATGCGCACCATCGCGCTGGGCACCTTCATCAACTGGAGGGCAGTGTAGAACTGCTCGGTCTCGGAGATCGGGGTGCGGTAGTCGTTCTCGCCGGTCAACAACATGGTCGGGGTGGTGACCTTGCCGACGTGGTGGAGCGGCGAGCGCTCCATGTAGTGCTCCAGGTTGTCCCAGGGCAATCCGGGGAACCAGTACTTGTAAAAGAACGCCGTGTTGTCGGCGGTCAGCACGAAGCTGTACCAGTTGATGACCGGCTTGGCCACCACCGCGGCGGCGAACCGGTCGGTGTGACCGACGATCCAGGCACTCAGCACACCACCGCCCGAGCCGCCGGTAACGAACAGCTGGTCGGGGTCCACGTAGCCACGCTCCAGCACCGCGTCGACGCCGGACATCAAATCATCGAAATCCTGGCTCGGGTAGGCGTGATGGATCAGGTTGCCGAACTCCTGGCCGTAGGAGGTGGAGCCGCGCGGGTTGGAGTACAGGACCACGTAGCCCGCGGCCGCGTAGAGCTGGATCTCGGCCGTGAAACGGTCCCCGTAGTTGGCGAACGGCCCGCCGTGGATCTCCAGGATCAGCGGGTACAACCGGGTCGAGTCGAAGTCGGGCGGAGTCACGATCCAGCCCTGGATGCGGCGGCCATCGTACGAGGAATCCCACCAGATCTCCTCGACCGCGCCGAGCTGCTTGTGCCCGAACAGATCGTCGTTCAGGTGTGTGAGTTGCCGCAGGTCTCCATTCTCCACGAGCGCCACATCGGCCGGGTGGTCGGGTCGCGAGTGCGTGAAGGCGATCTGCCCGTTGGCGTTGACCGAGAATTGGCCGCCGGAGTAGGGCCGGCCGATCGATAATCCGCCCACATCGCTGGCCATGATCTCCGGCTCGGCGCCGGCGCGCAGGGGCAGGTACGCCACCTTGGTGTTGCCGGCGTCAGCGTACTGGAACCAGACGCCCCGACCGTCGGCGGCCCAGCGCGCGCCGCCGACGCTGCGGTCGAAGTCCGCTGCCAGCGGCTGCACTCCGCTGCCGTCGCGGTTCATGACGTAGAGCTTGTTGACCTCGTAGCCGTAGTAGCGCTCGTCGTTGCCCGTATACAGGATTCTGGTGCCGTCGGGTGAGACCTCGGGCGCGTTGTCGGGACCGTGCCGATCGGTGAGCTGGTCGATGTCTCCGGTGGCCAGTGATACCTGGTAGATCTCCGAGTTGCCGGGGTCGTAGCGCCAGTCCGGCCACCGGTTGGCCGAAATGATCAGATGGTCGCCATCCGGAGTCCAGGAATGGCCGCCGTGGTTGAAATCGCCGGAGGTGATCTGGCGCGGCGTGCCGCCGTCGGCCGGCACGACGAACAGGTGCCGGAAGCCGTCGGGCAGATACCCTGCCCCGTCGGCCCGGTACTGCATCTTGGTGATGACCTTCGCCTTGGGGGCCCATTCCGCATCCTTCGGCGGCGCCGGCATGTCCACGCCCAGCGATTCGGGCTCGGCCGGCACGAACATCGCAAACGAGATCTGGCGGCCGTCGGGAGACCAGCTGATGGCGCCTGGGGCGCGGGTCAGGTTGCTGATGCGTGCGGTCTGTCCGCTATCCATCCAGCGCATCCATAGTTGAGCCCCACCGTCCTCGGTCGAGACGAACAGCAGCCGGTCTCCGTCGGAGCTCCAGCGCGGGCTGGAATGGCTGCTGCTCCCCGAGGTCAGGGGTCGTTGCTCTCCGCTGGTGACATCGATGATCCAGAGATTGGATCGTGACCGGTCGCTCATGATGTCCATGAAGTTGCGCACGTACACGATCTGGCTGCCATCGGGCGAGATCTGCGGATCAGACGCGTACTCGAGCCCGAACACGTCGATGAGCTCGAATCGCCCCGACGTGCCCTGGGCGGTGGCGGGCGAGGGGAGGACAAGGGCGATCGATAGCACCAGAACGGACAGGGATGTGAGAGCACGGGCGCGGGACGGCATGGCGTTCCTCGTTGCGTTTCAAGACCAGTGGGTCGGCATCGCGTGCGGGGACAACACGGCGAAAGCTAGCCAGTCGGGGCCCCGGTCGTCAAACCGGCCGTTGTGCCTGCCACGCGCGGATGGGTTCTTGGACGAGGGTCGCGCGGTGCGGCGCCAGCGATCCCTGGAAGAGGGAGCCGCCACGCTGACCTCGGTGGCGAGCGACAGAAGCAGGAAAGCGAGGAACAGGACAACCTCTTGTCAGCACCGATTCAATGAGTTATGAAGTGGCCCAAACACCTGGGGCAAGTCACTGCGACGCTCACTTCTAGCTCCGGCTATTGCGCCCTGAAATCTGGTCTCGGGTAATCTTGTGCGGCGCTCTCACAGCCACACGAGTGAATCTGCGACACATACCAGGCGGTCCGAGGATGAATCAGCACAGCTTTGCCGGACATCCGCGCTTCGAGATCGTGCGACAGCTTGGGCGGGGCTCAGTCGGCGTTGTCTACCTGGCAAGGGACCTCGAGCGTGAGCAGGAGGTGGCGCTCAAGACCCTGAGCAAGAGCGATCCGCAGGCGCTCTTCTCACTCAAGCGCGAGTTTCGCTCGCTGGCGAATCTGCACCATCCCAATTTGCGCCGCATCGCCCGCAGAGTCCCTGGCCCACCTGCGCCGTGGTGGCCAGCCACCACGAACTGGCACAGGCGGTTGGGCGATCAGTACGCGGTCGAGTTGGCGCCGGCATCGACATAGTGAACCCCGCCGGTGACCCCGCTCGAGAGGTCGGAAAGCAGATACAAAGCCGTGCGGCCGACATCGTCGATGTCTACGTTGCGACGTAGCGGGGAGCGCTCGGCCATCAGGCCGAGCTTGATTCTCAAACCCCCGACGGCGGATGCCGCAAGCGTCTTGATCGGCCCGGCCGAGATGGCGTTGACGCGAATGTTGTGTTGGCCGAGATTACCCGCCAGGTACCGCACCGAGGACTCCAGCGCCGCCTTGGCGATTCCCATCACGTTGTAGTCCGGGACCGCCTTCACCGAGCCGTAGTAGGTCATGGTGATGATGCTGCCGCCGTCGGTCATCAGCGACTCCGCCTTGCGCGCCAGCCGCAGGAACGAGTACACGCTGATCTCCATCGCCTTGAGGAATCCATCCCTGGAAGTGTCGATGGTGCGGCCCTTGAGGTCATCACGATCGGCCCACGCAACCGAATGGACGAGGAAATCGAGTCCCCCGAGGCCCTCCGCGACGCGA
>JACZXM010000210.1 GCA_022571615.1 Acidobacteriota bacterium
AGCTGTTGGCCCAAGGCGACGGAACGCCGGCCGAGCTTGCCGGCCCCGAGTCGCCGGACGCGGTGGCGACGATCATCTATACCTCGGGCACGACCGGGTCCCCAAAGGGCGTCATGCTCACGCACCGCAACCTGATATCGAATACCGAGGCGCTACAGCGTTTCGATCCACTGAGTCCGGCCGACATCGGCCTGTCGGTGTTGCCCTTGTGTCACGTGTACCAGCGCACCGCCGACTACGTGTGTCTGGCTGCCGGGGCGCGTCTTGCCTATAGCGGGCCCGAAAAGCTCAGCATCGACTTCAAGGTGGTTCGACCGACGGTCATGGTTGGAGTGCCGCGTCTTTACCAGAAGCTGCGGGCCGCGATCGAAGCACAGGTGGCGCGGGGTGGTGCCTTCGATCGCCGCGTTTACGGGCTGGCACTCCGTGTGGGCATGAAACGGGCGCGCTCACGTCACGGCGGCACATCCGAAGGGCTGCTCAACAAGCTACTGCATCCAGTGTTGGAGTTCGTGGTGTTACGCAAGATCCGCGCCGCTGCGGGCGGGCGGATCCGCGCCTTCGCGGCCGGCGGCGCTGCGCTTGATGCTTCGCTCAACTGGTGGTACGCGGCCATCGGCTGGGAGCTGGCACAGGGCTACGGGCTGACCGAGAGCTCGCCGGTGATCTCGACCAACCGGATCGCCGACAATCGCATCGGTAGTGTCGGGCAGCCGCTGCCTGGCGTGGAGGTGCGGATCGAGGTCGACGGGGAGATCCTCGTCCGTGGGCCGAACGTGATGAAAGGCTACTGGCACCGGCGACAGGAGACCGAAGAGACGATCGTCGATGGTTGGCTGCGAACCGGTGACATCGGGAAGCTCGATGCCGACGGGTTCCTCTGGATCACCGACCGCAAGAAAGCGATCCTGGTAACCTCCACTGGCAAGAATGTAGCACCGGCGCCGCTGGAGAACGCGCTACAGCAGAGCCCCTACATCCAGCAGGTGATCGTGCTGGGCGACGGCCGGCGCTTCATCGCTGCGCTCATCGTGCCGAGCTTCGATCAACTGGAGCGCTGGGCGGGCGAGCGCGGGCTGGGAACCGATCACGCCGACCTGTGCAAGGCATCCGAGGTCATGGCCCTCATGCAGAGCGAGATCGACGGTTCACAGGCCGAGCTCGCCCGCTACCAGAAGGTCAGGGCGTTTCGTTTGCTGGAGCGGCCGTTCACCGAGGAGCAGGGGCACCTCACACCGACGATGAAGCTGATCCGGCGTGCTGTCCTGGCGCAGTACGCCGATCTGATCGAGGAGATCTATGCCGAGTGAAGTGGTGATCACGCACGGTCTCAGGACCGTACTTGCCAAGGCGGGAACAGCGCTACGGAAGGTCTCCGCGGTCGAGCTCGGTCGTCAGGCCGTCGCCGAGTTGATTGCCCGCGCCGACGTCGACCCGCAGTGCATCGACGAGGTGATCATGGGCTGCGCCGGCAACCCGATCGATGCTGCGAACGTCGGGCGGGTGATCGCCCTGCGTGCCAACCTGCCGCGCGGAACCCCGGCGATGACCGTGCAGCGCAACTGCGGCTCCGGAATGGAAGCGATCACGACCGCCACCGAGCGAATCCGGTGTGGACGGGCGCGCATCATCATCGCCGGTGGCGTCGAGTCGATGAGCAACTACCCGCTACTGTACAGACCGGCGGCGCGGGCTGGGTTCGAGCGCCTGTTCCGGGCGCGAACCGGAGGCCAACGACTGGGGGCGCTGCTGCGGTTCCGGCCGCGGCACTTTCGCCCGGAGATCGCGCTGCTGACAGGCCTGACCGACCCGATCTGCGGCCTCAATATGGGTCAGACTGCCGAGGTGCTGGCAAAGGAGTTCGGCATCACGCGCCAGGAGCAGGATGCCTTCGCGCTGCGCAGCCATCAGCTAGCGGTTGCCGCCGAGGAACAGCGCCGCTTCGAGCTCGAACGCGTGCCGGTGTTCCTCCCGCCAGGCTACGACAAGACCGTACGCAACGACGTCGGGCCGCGTCCAGAGCAGAGCCTCCAAGCACTGGCCAAGCTGCGCCCGGCATTCGACCGTAGATACGGCACCGTGACGGCGGGCAACTCGTGCATGGTGACCGACGGCGCGGCGGTGACGATGGTGATGGACGCGGCAACATGCCAGCGGCTGGGCTACGAGCCCATGGGCAGGATCGCCGGCTACGCGTGGGCCGGGCTGTCGCCGAGCCGGATGGGGCTCGGACCTTGCTACGCGACGCCCAAGGCGCTCGGCGAGGCCGGTGTCGCTCTCGAGCAGATCGACCTGGTGGAGCTCAACGAGGCCTTCGCAACCCAGGTTCTCGCCTGCCTGCTATGCCTGCGATCGAGCTCCTTCGCCCGACAGGAGCTAGGCCGGGACCGCGCCGTGGGCGAGATCCCCATGGACAAGCTCAACGTCAACGGCGGGGCGATCGCGCTCGGGCATCCTGTGGGTGCCACCGGTGCACGCCTGGTGGTGACGCTGTTGCACGAGATGTCGCGCCGCCAAGTCCACCGTGGTCTGGCGACCATGTGCATCGGCGGTGGTCAGGGTGGAGCCATGGTGCTGGAACGATGAGCGAAGTGACAAATCGGGATCCGTCGACCGAAGCGCGCGCCAACGCCGGAGCCGGGCTGAGCCTCGAGGTGGACAGCGACGGCGTGGCGGTGCTGGAATTCGACCAGCCGGGAGCCGAACACAACCGCTTCACCCCGGAGCTGCTGGAGCGCTTCATGGCGCTGATCTCAGAGGTGCGCAACCGTGCCGGGGCCGGCGAGATCCAGGGCCTGGTGCTCGCCTCCGGCAAGCGCGAATCGTTCATTGTCGGCATGGACGTAGGCACCATCGCCGGCATCCGATCGGCGGCCGCAGCGACCACCGGGGCAAGACAGGGCCAGCTTGCCTTCGAGGCGCTTGCGACGCTGCCGGTGACAACCGTCGCAGCGATCAACGGCACCTGCCTGGGCGGAGCCACCGAGATGGCATTGGCTTGCGACTATCGCCTTGCCGGCGACACCACAGCGGTCGAGATCGGCCTGCCCGAGGTGAAGCTGGGGATTATCCCCGGTTTCGGCGGCACGCAACGGTTGCCGCGTCTGGTGTCGCTGGAGCGGGCACTGCCGATGATTCTCACCGGTCGATCGGTCACCGCCCGCAAGGCGCGCCGAATCGGCCTGGTCGACGCTGTCGTGCCGGTACATCTGCTGCTCGATCAATCGCGGCATTGGGCGCAGAGACCGCGCCGACCCCGTGGCAGGGTCCGCGCGCCGGAAGATCGATCCTGGCCGCGTCGCATCCGGCGCGCTTTGTTGGAGCGCAATCCGATTGGACGGGCGATGGTCTTCGCACGGGCCGCGCGCGGTGTGCGCGCAGCCACCAAGGGGCGGTACCCGGCGCCTGTGGCGGCGCTGAGCGTCGTGCGCCGGGGGCTGCGTATGCGGTCGGGCGAGGCGCTCAAGCTCGAGGCGCAAGCGATCGGCGAGCTGGTCGTCTCCGAGGTGGCCCACAATCTGATGGGGATCTTCTTCCTGCGGTCCGCGGCGCGGCGCCTGCCGCTCCAGGCGCTACGGCGGGTTGGCCGGGTCGGCGTCGTGGGCGCTGGCATCATGGGAGGCGGTATCGCGCAGCTCGCCGCCTACCAGCAACTGCCGGTACGAATCAAGGACATCGGATACGAGCCGCTCGAGCGGGCGCTGGCGCTTGCCCATCGCCGCTTCGAGAGCCGCAGGCGGGCTGGAAAGCTGAGCCGACGGCAGGTTGCGCAGCGCATGGGGCTGATCTCGCCGACCCTCGAGTACTCCGGGTTCCGGCACTGCGACCTGGTGGTCGAGGCCGTTCTCGAGAAGCTGTCGGTCAAACACGAGGTGCTGGCGGCGATCGAGGCCGCAGCGGGTCCCGATACCATCATCGCCACCAACACCTCCTCGCTCACCCTCGCCGCGATGGAACCGGCGTTGCGCCACCCTTCGCGGTTGGTGGGTCTGCATTTTTTCAATCCGGTCCACCGCATGCCACTGGTCGAGATCGTCAAGGGTCCGAGCACGACCGATGAAGTCGTCGCCTCCACGGTCGCCTTCGCGGTGGCTATGGGCAAGGTCCCGGTGGTGGTCCAGGACGCGCCGGGGTTCTTCGTCAATCGCGTCCTGGCCCCGTACTTGAACGAGGCGCTTCTACTGCTCGAGGAGGGCGTATCGATTGCGGCGATCGATCGTGCCCTGGTGCGCTTCGGCATGCCGATGGGACCCATCCGCCTGCTCGACGAGGTGGGAATCGACGTCTCCGCGAAGGTCGCCGGTGAGCTCGGCGCCGCTATCGGTGACCGGGTGCCACGGGCGCAGGCCGCCCACCGGGTCCTGGAGCTCGGCAGGCTCGGGCGCAAGGGAGGCGCCGGCTTCTACAGCTATCCGGCCAAGGGGAAGCCCCGACCCGATCCGCAGATCGAGCGCATGTTCGGTGACGGCGGCCTAGCCGTGGACGAGAGCGCCATTATCGACCGCTGCGTGCTGGTGACGCTCAACGAGGCGAGCCGCGCTCTCGCCGAGGGGGTCGTGCAATCTGCCCGCGCGGCCGATCTGGCGCTGGTGATGGGCATCGGCTTCGCACCGTTTCGAGGCGGGCTCTTCCGCTACGCCGAGACCCGCGGCCTGGAGACAATACGAGAGCGAATGCACCAGCTCGCATCCGCACACGGCGTTCGGTTCGAGCCTTCAGGGCGCTTGGCAGCGTCGGAGTCGGGCGGCCCCGGATTCTATCCCGACGACTGGCCGCGGAAGCTGGACTCGCTCGGATGAGGGTATTAGCCCGCGTTTCTCAACGGGGTGCTACTGCGGGTGCAGAAAGCGGCGCGTCTACGGCGTTGCACTCGGTCGGGCTCCTCGACGTACTGCAAGAGTACGCCTGCGGGGCCCTCGCTCGCGCGCCTTGTATCCGCACCCCTTTCCGCCCCCTCGCTACGCGCCCTGTCAAGAAGCGCGGGCTAGGAGCCCGTGGTAGAAGTGGCGTGGGCCGCCCCGCCGGCCCCTGCATGCGGTGGATTCCTGCCACCGTGCTGGTGGGAGCTCTTGCCAGCGGGTGTGGCTCGCCGGGCCAGGATTCCGTACCGCCGCAGCAACGATACGAGCTGGCCGGGGAGGTGGTGGCGGTCGATCCGGAGGGCGGCACGCTGACGATCGCTCACGCCGCGGTCACCGACTACATGGAGGCGATGACCATGCCGTTCAACGTCCGTGACGACTGGGTCTTCGAGGCGGCCGAACCCGGGGCCCGCATCCGGGCCGAGTTGGTGGTGGACGCTACGGCGAGCTGGCTCGAGGGGGTCGTGATCACCAAGTCGCCGGCCGCCGGTGCTGCGGCCGAAGCGGTGATACCGAGCGCCAAGCCGGGCGACAGCGTGCCGGCGATAGCCCTGGTAAACCAGGATGGACAGGCCGTCACGCTGCAGGCGTACCGTGGCCGCCACTTGCTGTTCACTTTCATCTACACGCGCTGTCCGCTGCCGGATTATTGCCCGCGCATGTCGGCGCATTTCGATCGCATCCACAAGGCCGTCGAGGCGGAACCGGCCCGGTACGGTGATCCGCACATGCTCTCGATCAGCGTGGATCCGGCGTACGATACGCCTGGGGTGCTGCGCGAGTACGGCCTGCGGTACCTGGGACCACAGGCGCCCGATTCGTTCGCCCGCTGGGAGTTTGCCCGTGCCGAGCCCGAGCCACTGCGGCGGCTGGCGGAGTTCGTGGGCTTGCGCTTCATGCCCGACCGTGGCGAGATCGTGCACTCGCTCCGAACCGTGGTTGTGGATCCCGAGGGCAAGGTGCTCAAGGTCTATATCGGCAACACGTGGACCCCGGACGAGCTGCTGGAGGAGCTTGAGCGTTCCGTTGGCGGTGCGCTGGAGGTGACAGGCTGAGCGCCCGTAAAAGGCCCGACCCGAGCGTTGGCGTCGAGGTCCATACATCGGCCGCCACAACGCGGTCGACAAGGTCATCGGCCATTGCTTCTTGCGTGACCGGCCGCCGCTCGGCGGCCACGTGCTTGCGGTCTCGGTGGCGAAAGGATA
>JACZXM010000211.1 GCA_022571615.1 Acidobacteriota bacterium
GCACGCTCGAGCAGATGCAGCGTGCGACGGCCGCCTTCGCGCAGGTGCTGAAAGTCCGCGCGGTAGCGTAGCGGGCGATGACCCGGTTCCGCCTGCTGCTGGGAGCAGCGATGTGCTCTGGTCGTCCTCGCTCTGGGCGGCCTCGGTCGCGCCGCTGCGAGCATGCCGCGCCAGACACGATCGCTCAACGGCGGTGTCTATACGCGCGAGCAGGCCGATCGCGGCGCCAAGCTCTACAAGCGATTCTGCTCGGAGTGCCACCAACCGGACGAGTTCAAGGGCTACCTGCGCAGGTGGGTCGGGCTGCCGGTGAGCTACCTGTACGACTCGGTCCGCTCGACGATGCCACAGGACAACCCGGGAGGATTGAGCCGCAAGCGGTACGCCGACGTGCTCACGTACCTGTTCGCGATCAACGGTGTGCCGACGGGGGAGCAAGAGATGGGGGCCGAGGTCGCGCTGCTCGATGACATCACGATCGAAGTCCCTGCCGACGAGGGACTTCCCTAGCCCTAAATAGCCCTAGCCCGCGGGCACCGCGGGGGGCGGGGGCGCGGATGTGAGGGTCACTCCATCTCGGACAGCGACAACGCTACCAACGCGCCCGGGTGGCCTACCCCGCCGACAGGGATGACGATGTATTGTTTTCCCTCGTGCAGGTAGGTCATCGGGGCGCTGTTGGACGGAGCCGGGATCTCGACCACTCCCAGGCGCTCCCCCGTGCGCTTGTCCACCGCGTATAGCAGTGGGCGTCCGCCACGGCCCTCGGCGTACATGAGCAACGTCCGGGTCAGCAGCTTGGTCGCGTGGCTGGGGCTGCCGGTGTTGCCGATGTCCAGGTCCCGGAGTGCCGGGTGGTTCTTGAACCGATCCGGGGTGTCTCCGTTGGGGATCCACCACAGGTGTTCGCCGGTGTTCAGGTCGATCGCCGTGATGCGCCCGTAAGGTGGCTTCACCAAGGGCAATCCCTGCACCCGGCCGAGGCCGCCCGGGCCGAGAGCGACCCACTTCATCACCGTCTTGCCGATGGGGTTGGGGTCGTTGACGTCGGCCTCTGCGCCCGGGATCAAGATCGGAGCGGAACAGCCCTTGGTCGAGGCCACGTAGAGAATGGCGGTTTCGGGATCGACGACGGTACCGCCCGGGATGTTGGTGCCGCCGTTGGAGCCGGGGCAGTGGATGGACCCCTTCAGGCCGAGGTCGTTGTCGCGGTGCAGCGGCGGGGTGAACAGCGGCCCGAACTCGAACTCGCGCACGACCTCGAGCGCCGCCGAGCGCAACGCGGGGGTAAAGTCGATCAGGTCGTTCTCGGTCAGTCCCTGCATCTCATAGGCGGCGGGTCGGGTCGGGAAGGGCTGGGTCGGTGAGGTCTTCTCGCCCGGGATCTTTGACTGCGGCACCGGGCGCTCCGGAATCGGCCACACGGGCACGCCCGTCGCCCGGTTGAGCACGTAGGCGAAGCTCTGCTTGGTCGTCTGCACCAGGACCGGGATGCGCTGCCCGTCGACGGTGATGTCCACCAGGTTCGGGGCCGTTGGATTGTCGTAGTTCCAGATGTCGTGATGGACCGTCTGGAAGTGCCAGCGCCGCTCGCCCGTCTTCACATCCAGCGCCAGGATGCTGGTGGCGAACAGGTTGTTCCCGGGGTGGAAGCCGCCCCAGAAGTCGTTGGTCGGCGGGTCGGTGACGAGATACACCAGCCCCAGCTCGGGGTCGGCCGACAGCGGTGCCCACGAGGACACATTGCCGGTGTATGACCAGGCATCGCTTTCCCAGGTCTCGTGGCCGAACTCACCCGGCTGCGGGATGACGTTGAACTTCCACAAGTGCTCGCCCGTGCGGGCGTCGTAAGCGAGGATGTTCCCGGGTACGTTCTCGCGCCGGGTCTGCCGATAACCCTGCTCGTGCGAGTTGCCGACCACCACGACACCGTTGATCACGATCGGGGGCGAGGAACTGGTGATGTAGCCGATATCGGAGGACAAGCCGTCCTGGGGGTCGTAGGGATAGCCCAGGTCGGCCAGCAGGTCGACGATGCCCTCGTTGCCAAACTCGTCGATGGGCCGTCCGGTGACAGCATCCAGCGCGTGCAGGAAGAACCCCGGCGTGACCACGTAGATCACCCCCCGGCGGTCGACCTGAGCGTAGGCCACGCCCTTGCCGTAGTTCTTACGCATCGAGTCGGCCCAGCGCTTGCTCTCCGGCTCGCGGAACATCCATAGCGTCTCGCCCGTGGCCGGGTCGAGGGCGAGCACCGTGCGACGCTGCCCGGCTACTGTGAACAGGGTGCCGTTCACGTATAGCGGCGTGGCACGAAGGATGAAGTCGACACCGGGGCCGAAGTTGTCACCTCGCCACGTCCAGGCCACCTCGAGCTGTTCGAAATTGCTGGCGTCGATCTGATCCAGTGGCGAGTAGCGGGTGGAAAAGGAGTCACCACCCCAGTAGCGCCACTCTCCATTCTCCGTTCCGTGCTGCGCCTGCTGCTGTTGTGCGACGGCCGGTGCCACACAGCCGGCAAGCGTTGTCGCCACGAGCACGGTCAACGCGGCGCTCGTAGCGAACCGTCCAACGCCAGCTCTTTTCATCGAGTGCTCCTTTACTGCTGCTGGCGAGGCCACGGCGGCCCCTGGTCTTTTTTCGTGACCGGACCGAGCCCCTTGTAGACGAACTTCTGCAGCCGCTTCCCTTCGTAGGTCTCGGTCGTGTAGATGTTGCCCTGGGAGTCGGTGGCGATGCTGTGGACGGCGAAGAACTGCCCCGGCTGGCGCCCGCCATCGCCGAAGCTGGTGAGCACTTCGAGCGTCTTGCGCTCGATGATGTAGACCTTCATGTTCTTGCCGTCGGCGAGGTAAAGGTACTTCTGCTCGGGATCACGGGAAAAAGCGATGTCCCAGGTCGAACCGTCGCCCAGTGTGCGCGGTGCGATGAGGACCTCGTCGACGAAGGTGCCATCCGCAGTGAACACCTGGACGCGATCGTTGGGTCGATCGCACACGTACACCAACCCGTCGTCGGACGGCTCGGCGCAGTGCACCGGGTTGCGGAACTGCTGCGCCAGGGGAGCGTCGGGATCGTATCGACCGAGATCGGCATCGTCCGGCTCGTTGCCATACGCTCCCCAGTACCGCTTGAACTCACCGGTATCGGCATCGATCACCGCGACGCGCTTGTTGCCGTACCCGTCGGCCAGATAGGCTTCCTCGCCCGTGGCGTCGAACGAGATCTTGGCGACGCGGCCAAAGTGCTCGCGGCTGCTGCTATCGGGTTCCATGCCGGGGAGTCCGATCTGCAACAGGAGGCGGCCGTCCCGGGTGAACTTGAGCACGTGCGAATCGCCGCGGCCGTTGCCGCCGATCCAAACGTTGTCCTTGGGGTCGATGGTGAGGCCATGGTTGGAGCTCGGCCAGGTATACCCCTCGCCGGGACCACCCCAATGACCTACCAGGTTGCCCTCGGGATCGAACTCCAGGATGTTGGGCGCCGGCAGGCAGCACTCACCCGTCGGGGGGTCGGTGGCAGCGCCGATCTCGGTACGCTCGTTGAAACTCGTCTGCCGGTGGACGATGAAGACGTGGTCGCGTGAGTCGACGCCGACGCCGACGGCCGAGCCCAAAATCCAGTGATTGGGCAACGGCTTGGGCCAGAAAGGGTCGACCTCGAACATCGGCGCCATGGTCTGCCCGGCGATGGCGGAGCGCTGGACGAGCTCGGAACCGGCGCCGAGCACCACGATCAGACCAACCATCGTCACGCCCATGAGCAGCTTGCGTGTCAGCGTCATCTCTCACTCCATCGGCTCATCTGGGGCTATTCTGTCTGGGGCACTCTCCCGCACATGCCCCGTGAAGCGTGAACAGAAGGCAGCCTCTCGTCAAGGGTGACGAAGAAAGAGAGATCTTCCGCGAGGAGGGCATGAGAGACAGCAGCCACAGATGGGCGCCAAGGAGCCTTCCGGCGGCACTTTTCGCCGGCTTGGCGCTAGCCATGGCAACGGCTTCTTGGGCCCACGAGATCCCGACCGATGTCACGGTGCAGGCGTTCGTGAAACCGGAAGGTTCGCGTTTGGTACTCCTGTTGCGGGTGCCGCTGGAGGCCATGCGCGACGTTGAGTTTCCCCTACGCGGGCAGGGCTACCTCGACATTGCCGCCGCCCAGCCGCACCTCCTTCAGGCCGCCAGGCTATGGATCGCCGACGCCATCACGCTGTACGAAGGAGCCCGCCGGCTGCCTACCCCGCAGGTAGTGGCCGCACGCATCTCGTTGCCCTCGGACCGCTCGTTCGCGAGCTACGGGAGCGCCCTGTTGCATGTGCTCGGCGCGCCGCTGCCGGAGGATACCGAGCTGATCTGGGAGCAGGCCCTACTCGACGTGCTGCTTCAGGTACCGATCGTCACCGAGCGCTCCGACTTCTCGATCCATCCCCAGCTCGCCCGGCTCGGGTTGCGCACCACCACCGTGCTGCGCTTCCTGCCGCCGGATGGCGCCGAGCGCGCCTTCCAGTACCTGGGTGATCCCGGGCTTGTCCGCCTCGACCCGCGCTGGCACCAGGCGGCTCGGCGCTTCGTCGAGCTCGGCTTCTCCCATATTCTGGGCGGGTACGACCACCTGCTGTTCCTGCTGTGCCTGGTGTTGCCGGTGCGCAGGCTCCGGCCGCTGATCGGCATCATCACCTCGTTCACCGTAGCGCACTCGATCACGCTGGCGGCCGCCGCTGCCGGGCTGGCACCGACCGGGCTCTGGTTTCCGCCGCTGATCGAGATGCTGATCGCGCTGTCGATCGTAACCATGGCACTGGACAACATCGTCGGCGCGCGAATACAGCGACGCTGGCTGATCGCGTTCGGCTTCGGGCTGGTGCACGGCTTCGGGTTCTCGTTCGCGTTGCAAGAGACGCTGCAGTTTGCCGGATCGCACCTGATCACCTCGCTTCTCTCGTTCAACGTCGGAGTCGAGCTGGGCCAGATCTTGGTACTGGGCCTTGCTGTGCCAGTGCTGAACGCGGCATTCCGGACCGTTGTTGCCGAGAGGATGGGAACGATCATCGTGTCGGCCATCCTGGCCCACAGCGCCTGGCACTGGATGAGCGATCGCGCCTCCGAGCTGCGCCAGTATGGGTTCGCGCTGCCGGCTCTCGATGCTCTTCTTCTCGCCGCCCTCATGCGCTGGGCTGTGCTGGCGCTCATCCTGTCGGGGGCCCTGTGGCTGTTGTCCGGACTCCTCAGGTGGCTGGAGGGAGTCGGCCGCAACCGGCGAGCCACCGGAATCGCCGATGAGTAGGCGGCTCGGTCCGGGTGGTTGCGACACTTTCCCGCTAACATGGCGAGCCGTCGTCTCTTGGCGACGATCCATTCACCCGGAGGTGCGCTGATGGCGAGTCGAATGACAGTGGGTTGCAGGCTTGTTGGTGCCGTCGGAACGGCATGGATCCTGATGGCATTGCAGACGGCCGGGGCTCAGAACAACACCCCGAATCCCTATCGGGCGATCGAGGAAGTCTGGGCCCATCTGCCCGATGGCCGGCATTGGGGCGCAACCAGCGCCGTGTACCCGGACACCGACGGGGTCAACCTCTGGGTTGCCGAACGGTGCGGCGCCAACAGTTGCGTCGACCAGCCGCAGATGCCGACGGTGTTTCTGTTCTCTCCGGAAGGCACAGTGCTCGAGAGCTTCGGCGCCGGAGTATTTGCCTGGCCGCACGGCATCCACGTAGACGCTTCGGGCAACGTGTGGGTAACGGATGCGGTCGGTTTCGGAGGGCAGCCCGAGGGGCTCGGGCATGTGGTCTACAAGTTCAGCCCCGAGGGCGAGTTGCTCATGACCCTGGGTACCAAGGGGGTGGCGGGCGACACCGAGGACACCTTCCGCCAGCCCTCCGACGTGCTCGTTGCTCCCAACGGCGATATCTTCGTGGCCGATGGCCACGGCGCCGGAGGCAACAACCGGATCGTCAAGTTCTCGGCCGACGGCACCTTCATCAAGGCCTGGGGCCAGACCG
>JACZXM010000212.1 GCA_022571615.1 Acidobacteriota bacterium
GGCGCTGGACAATCCCATGGGGCGCCGACAGCCCCAGGGTGGCTTTCAGTAGACTTCTCGTAGCCAGCTTGGATGACGTGCCCACCAGGACCAGGTGGACGGGTCCATTCTGAAGCATATCCCTGGCTCTTCCCCAAGCCGACCCGGCGGGAAGAAACAGGGCCTCTTCATCCTCCTCCACGCGGCGTGATCCCCTGGGGCCGATAAAGCTACTGGCCGGCACCACATCCTCGAAGGTCTTCAGGGTGTCCGCAGCCAGGGTTAAGTACTCATCCTGGCCCGTAAGACACGACAGCCCGATCAGGGCTTCAGCCAGCAGGGAGTTCTCCAGGACCGGTTTGTCTCGGGGAAGGCGCCCGCCGGAGGGGGAGGAAACATCGCCGGTATCGTAGTATCCGCCATCGCTGGCGCCGACCGTGTGAGCTGAAACGGTCGCTTCTCACCCTCCGGGCAGTGTTGTTCATCTCGCCTTCCGCTGTCGGTTCAGTTTGGGGCGCGCCTTGGGCACGGTACGATCGTCGTTGGCTGCGGTCCCTGCGACCGGGCCGTGCGCACCCTAGTATTGACCGGGTTCCGTTCCCGGGCCACGTTCCCTGACTCCGAAGGCACGAACATGAGGCACCGCACCGGCCGCATATGGGGCATCGCGATCCTGCTGGTGTGGACCCTCGGCATGGGATAGATCTGGGTCCGGCCGGCGGTCGTTCGCCAGAATCAGGTACTGGCGACGATTGCGCTCTCGCTGCTGGTGGGAGTCGCAGCCATTGCTTGGTTTTTCTGGCTCTCCGGCGCCGGTGCGCGCACCCGGCGCATCGGATGGATTGCTCTTGCGGCGCTCGCGCTGGTGGCCGCCAGCCTGCGCTTCAGCGGAGTGACCGGGGATCTGCGCCCCATCTTCACCTGGCGCTGGACCCGCAGCGCTGCCGACATCTCGAGCTGGCCGACCCCGGTGAGCGCCACACTCGATGTCGGTCCAACTCTGGCCGATTCGTATCAGTTTCTCGGTCCGCGCCGCAACGGCGTGATCGACGGCGTGTTGCTCGAGCGCGACTGGGACCAGCACCCACCTCGAGAGATCTGGCGCCGCGCAGTAGGGGCTGGTTTGGGCTCTTTCGCTGTGCAGGGAGAAATCGCCGTGACCCAGGAGCAGCGAGGTACAGACGAGGTCGTCGTAGCTTATGCCCTGGCAACAGGAGAGCCGGTCTGGGTGCACGCCGACGCCACCCGCTACGACAGCCCGATCGCGGGTATCGGACCACGGGCTACACCGGCGCTCGACGGATCGCGGGTGTTCTCTATGGGCGCAACCGGCCTCCTCAACGCCCTGGACCTGGCCACCGGCGAGCTGCTGTGGTCGCATGACGTGGTGGCCGAGAATGGTGCTGAGGTACCCGGCTGGGGCAAGAGCACTTCGCCGCTGGTGCTGGACGGCAAGGTCATCGTCTCGGCCGGCGGCATCGGCCGCTCGCTGGTTGCCTACGACGCCGCCAGCGGCGAGCTCGTCTGGTCCGGCGGCGACGACCGCTCAGGCTACGCGTCGCCGTTGCTGGCAACGCTCGCCGGCGTGCCTCAGATCCTGATTCTGAACGCCGCAAGCTTGGCAGCACACGATCCGGGCAGCGGCGCGCTGCTGTGGACCTTCCCCTGGCCACGTGCTCAGCCCAACGTCGCCCAGCCGCTGCCGATCGGAGACGACGGGGTGATCGCATCGAGCGGCTACGGCGTCGGTGCCAAACGACTGCGCGTGAGCCGCACCGCCAGCGGCGAGCTTAGCGCCGAGTTGGTCTGGGAGAGCATCCGACTCAAGGCCAAGTTCGCCCACTTTGTGCTCTACGAAGGGTTCATCTACGGTCTCGATGACGGGATGCTGGTGTGCCTGGATCCCGAGAGCGGCCAGAAGCGATGGAAGCGCGGCCGCTACGGCCACGGCCAGTTGCTGCTGGTGGAGGATGTGCTGCTCATCCAGGCGGAGAACGGGGATCTGGTTCTGGTGCGTCCCAACCCTGAGCAACTGCGCCAACTGGCACGCCTCCCCGCGCTCGATTCCCGGACCTGGAACATACCCACCCTGGCCGGCAACCGGTTGCTGGTGCGTAACGATCAGCAGGCGGCCATGTTCGAGCTCACCACACGCTGAGCAGGAGAACGAGACATGTGCCACCAAGCGCGCTGGCGCCGTTGGACAATCCTCGGGCTGTCGGCCTGGGCACTGGCTAGCTGTCGAGCTCCAGTTTCCGAGCAGGGCCCTGGCACCGCCGCGCTTCGCGAGGACGCACCCGGGGGTGAGGTGCGCCTGTATGTCGCCGACCGCTACGAGAGCGTTCGTCAACTGGCGCCCGACACGCTCGAGACCGTCGCCACAATCGATGTCGGTCTGCGGCCCCACGGGCT
This sequence comes from Acidobacteriota bacterium, assembly GCA_022571615.1. GTDB lineage: Bacteria > Acidobacteriota > UBA890 > UBA890 > WLXD01 > JACZXM01. The sequence continues at coordinate 2,392 of JACZXM010000212.1, forward strand.
GATCGTCTCGCCTGATCACCGCACCCTGTATGTGACGGTCGAGACCACCAACGAGCTCGTCAAGGTCGACCTGCGCTCGCACGAGATCCTCGGGAGGGTAACGGTCGGCCCGGTGCCCAACGAGCCCACGATCACCCAGGACGGCCGCTATGTCTTCGTACCCAGCCGCGGCGGAGATAGCTGCTACGTGGTCGATACCGAGACCATGACGGTGATCAAGCAGCTGGCGGCCGGAAGGGCCGAGCACAACGCCTATACCTCGGCTGACGGTCATTGGGTTTTCGTCACCTCGATGGGCGACGACCTGATCACCGTGGTCAACGCGCACACGCTCGAGGTCGACCGGCAGATTGCGGTCGGTGGGGTGCCGCGACCGGTGGCGTTGACCGCCGATCTGTCGCTGGCCTATGTGGCGCTGTCGGGCCTGACCGGATTCGTCACCCTCGACCTGCGCACCGACGCGATCGTGGACCTGCTCGAGATCTCGATCCCCGAGGACACCCCCGTGCCGCTGCTCGATACCTACACCCACGGCCTGTTGCTGACGCCGGACGAGCGCGAGCTCTGGTTGGCCGCGTACGGCACCCATAAGATCCATGCGTTCTCGATGCCGGAAAAGAAGCACTTTGCCGAGATCGATGTGCCCGGTACCCCGCACTGGTTGGCGCTGCATCCCGACGGCGAGCCGCTGTACGTGACCATCGAGTCGGCCGGCCAGGTGGTGGCGATCCACCGCGGCCTGCGCCAGGTAGTGCGCTCGGCGGCCGTGGGCGAGGGCCCGACGCGCATCATCGCCGTTCGGGTACCCGACGACGTGGGGCGCCCGTGAACGCGCCCAATGTCGAGATTCCCGATCGCATGAACGCTGCCACTGCCTTCATCGACGACAACGTCGAGGCCGGTCGCGGCGACCGGATCGCCATCCACTACACGCCCGACGACAGCACGCTCACCTATGCCGAGGTGCTGGCGGCGGTGAACCGCGCCGGCAATGCGTTGCGCGACATCGGGATCGATCTCGAGCAGCGCGTCTTGCTGCTGCTGCTCGATGGCCCCGATTTCGTGAGCTGCTTCTTCGGCGCCATCAAGATCGGCTCGGTCCCGATTCCCACCAACACACTGCTCGAGCCCGACGACTACGAGTACCTGCTCAACGACTCGCGCGCCCGGGCGCTGATCGTCTCGGAGCCGCTGCTGAAGAGGATCGAGCCGATCCGCAATCGACTGCTCTACCTTCGCCATCTGATCGTCGCCCCCGGGCCCGACGGAGCCGAGCCGGAGCTTCCCGCCAGCTCCGGCGCCCAGTCGGTGTACTCGTTGGGCGAGATCACCGCCTCTGCCGCGCCCGAGCTCGACCCCGAGCCGATGAGCAAGGACGATCCCTGCTTCTGGCTCTACAGCTCCGGTACCACCGGCTTTCCCAAGGGCACGGTCCACCTGCAGCACGACATGCTCTACTGCGCCGACACCTACGGCCGCCATGTGATCGCGATTCGCGACACCGACGTGACCTTCTCGGTAGCCAAGCTGTTCTTTGCCTACGGCCTTGGCAACGCGCTGTACTTCCCGTTCCGGGTCGGTGCCTCGACGGTGCTGTTTCCCGGACGGCCGGAGCCGGCCGCGGTCTTCGAGATCATCGAGCGCACCGCGCCGACGATCCTGTACTCGGTTCCCACCAGCTATGGCGCCATGCTGGCGCACGAGGGCGCGCCCGGGCGCAAGGCGTTGGCCAGCGTGAGGATCTGTGTCTCGGCGGGTGAAGCGCTACCCCCTGCACTGTACGACCGTTGGCTGGAGCGCTACGGCGTCGAGATCCTCGATGGCATCGGCTCCACCGAGTTGCTGCACATGTTCATCGCCAACCGACCCGGGGCGGTGAGGCCGGGATCCTCCGGCCAGATCGTCCCCGGCTACGAGGCCCGCATCGTCGATGAGCACGGGCACGATGCGCCCGTTGGGCAGATCGGCGACCTGTTGATCAAGGGCGACTCGACGTGCGCCTTGTACTGGAACCGCCATCGACAGACCAAGGAGACCATCCTGGGCGAGTGGATCCGCACCGGCGACAAGTACCGTGCCGACGAGGATGGCTACTACTGGTACCAGGGCCGCACCGACGACATGCTCAAGGTCGGCGGCATCTGGGTCTCACCGTTCGAGGTCGAGGCGGCGTTGCTCGAGCACCCGAGGGTTCTCGAGGTGGCGGTGGTCGGCGCCGAGGATGCCGACCGCCTGACCAAGCCCAAGGCCTTCGTGGTGCTGCGCCACGGCACACAGCCGGATGAGCATCTGGCCACGACCCTCAAGCTGTTCGTCAAGAACACCATCGCGCCCTTCAAGTACCCGCGCTGGATCGAGTTCGTCGAGTCCCTGCCCAAGACCGCCACAGGCAAGATCCAGCGCTACAAGCTGAGGTGAGCGCGTACTCGCATCGACGGTTACTACGACTTTGGTGCGAGAAGGCTGTTCCGCCTACGCTGTCACAGGGTCTGTAGCCAAGGAATGCTGCCTTGATGTGTATCGGTTATACTGATACCCATGCATCCGCGACAAACGATCAAACAATTCGACCTCTTTCTCACCGCGAGGGGCATTCGGTTTGAAGCCACCGTGATCGGCGGCACCGCCCTTGGTCTGCTCGGCGTGTCGTCGCGCCAGACGCGGGACTGCGACATCCTGTACCCCGAGCTGCCACACGAAATCCGCGAGGCGGCGCGAGAGTTCGTGCAAAGGAGGCTCGGCCATGGCCTATAAGCGCGCCGTGGCGCCACCGGACCTGCTTCGCGGTCACGCGCTCACTGCAGCGATGGTCGGCATCGGCATGAACTTCGCCGCTGAGCCGACGATGGAACCGAATATCGAGGACACCCTAGTTTCGGCGTCCGTCGAAGGAATGGAGGGCGACGACCTGCGCGTGCTGGCCGTCTTGGTTACCTGGCTTGACGTGCACCATCCGTGGATCAATGCCGACCGGCTGGTGCGCGCAACGCACACGCTGCAATCACACCGGGCGCGTGCCTTCTGGGCCGCCATCGGCGCGTGGCTCGAAAAGGACCGCCGGCTCGCCCGCCTCACGAGGTTGCATCGGGGAAAGCGGATCTGTCTTCTGCGCACTGGAACCGCCTTTCAACTTGGCCGCCGCGGTGAGGATTCTCGCTTCGAAGGCACGCCGCTGCTCGCGCCCGCCGGTGTCCTGCGCGATCGCACCGCGGACGCACTCACCCCCGAGGAGCTCGCGCGGCGCCATCTCGGTTACCACTACCGCGTGTTCATCGGCCCCACCTACCGCGCCGACATGTGGGCCGTTCTCGAGCGTGATCCCACGCTCACTCCCACCGAGCTGGCACGGCGAACCTATGGATCCTTTGCTACAGCCTGGCAAGTGAAGCAAGACTGGCAGCTGCTGGCGGCATAGCGACGCGTCGCGCCGACGCCTGAGGGCTCACCGCCCCGTACGAGACGATCCGACCCATTGATTCGGCCGGTAGCTTTCTAGTATCATTCTGAATTATGAGTGATACTATCAGCGAAAAAGGCCGGCTGTCGGGCCGTTTCGTGTTGCGCATCGATCCCGGACTACACGCGACGCTGAA
>JACZXM010000213.1 GCA_022571615.1 Acidobacteriota bacterium
CTGATCGGCGCCGATCTCACGCATGGCGTCGGCACCGAAGATGAACAGAAACACCCGAAGCGTGGAGAACACCCCGGTCTTGACCACCGCTACCGCATGCAGCAACGCGCTCACCGGAGTGGGCGCCACCATGGCCGCCGGTAGCCAGCTGTGCAACGGCATGAGCGCGTTCTTGGCAAACCCGAACAGGAAGAGCGCGAAGATCACCAGCAACAGCACCGGCTGTTGCCCCGCCTGCCCAGGCTCCAGTATCCCGCCGCTGCGAAACTCCAGGGTGCCGGTCACGTTGTAGAGCAGGATGATGGCGCTCAGCAGCAACACCTTGGCGGCGCCCAGCAAGTAGATAATGTACTTGCGGGCCCCCGCCCTGGCCTCGTCCGTTTCCTTGTGACCGACGAGCGGGTAGGTCACCAGAGTCAGGGCTTCGTAGAACAGGAACAGGGTAAACAGGTTGGCCGACAGGGCCACCCCGATGGTGGCCGAGAGCGCCAGGGCGAAACAGCAGAAGTAGCGGGTTTGCGCGTGCTCCTTGAGAGTGCGCATGTAACCGATCGAGTAGACCGATGTCACGATCCACAGCAGCGACGCCCCGGCGGCGAACAGGAGGCCGAAGGCATCGGCCTTGAAGGCCAGCTCGATACCCGGGAGGATCCGGAAGAGCACGGTTTCCACCGTGCGGCCGGCCAGCACCTCCGGGATCATGAACGCCACCAGAGCGAACATCAGCACACCGGCCGCAACGGACCAGAACTCCCTCAGATTGCGGCGACGCTCACCCGTGAGCGCGATCAGCAGCGCGCCGACGGCCGGGATCAGGACGGTTAGCGGAGGCAGCAGCGGCATGCCGAGGTCACCATTTGAGTTCGGTCAAGTCGCCAACGCCGGCCCCGGGCTTGTTCCGATTCAAGGCGATCACCAGCCCCAGACCGACCGCCGCCTCGGCTGCGGCCACGGCGATCACAAACAGCGCCAGGATCTGGCCGCGCGGGTCTTCCAGGTGCCGGCTGAAGCCGATCAGACTGAGGTTCACCGCGTTGAGCATGACCTCGATCGAGACGAACATCAGGATGATGTTGCGCCGGGCCAGGAAGCCGAAGGCGCCGATCCCGAACAGAATCGCGCTCAGTCCCACAATCGTACCCACAGAGACGATCATGGCGCGGCTGACCTTCTGGCCAGCACGACGGCGCCGACAATGGCGGCCAATAGCACCAGGGACGCCATCTCGAAGGGCAACGCGAAGGGGCCAAAGAGCGCCACGCCGATCTCTGCGAGGCTCCCTTGCGCCGGAGCATCCGTCGCCATCCGCTCGGCGCCCGATGCCACCCCGACTCGAACCGACTCGAACGTCTCGACCCGCGCCAGCCAGGCCAAGGCTGCGAACGACAGCCCCACCGCCGCAGCGAAGGGCCAGTGTTTGCCGAACCGCGGCCGCGCCGCCTCGCCCGGCAGATCGAGCAGCATCAACACGAAGAGGTAGAAGATCAGGATGGCGCCCGCGTAGACGATGACCTGCACCGCCGCCAGGAACTCCGCGCCCAGCAGCACGAAGATACCCGCCACGTGGAGGAACAGAGCCAGCACCCAGAGCATGCTGTGAACGGGGTTCCTGCGCGTCACGGCCAGAAGCGCGCTGGCAACGCTGGCGGCCGCCATATAATAGAAGATTGCCTGTGCGCCAAGCATGAGCTGTTCCCCTCAGCCAACCGGTCTGGTTCCGGCACTTGGCGGGTCATGGTACACACCTTTTCGCGGCGCTGTGCGCACGTCGAGGGGGAGGCCACGGGTCGAGAGCTGCCGCCTGCTCGGGGAGCTGGAGGCGGGGCCCGGGCTCGGTGTCACTCCACCAGCGGAACGTCGGCGCCGGTTGACGCTCGGAGGCGCCCACTGCCAGACTCCGGCCGGGCTACAACGACATGACGATGAGCGGAAACGACTCCAGCGGCGATGCGGGATTGGCGGCGCGGCGCGACGCCGAGGAGACCCGCACGCTCTCCCAGCCTGCCGACCATCCGAGACACGGGCGTTGGTCGGGCGGACACCTCAAGCCCGGTCAGCGCTTCGGCCACTTCGAGATCCAGCGCCTTCTAGGTGGGGGTGGGATGGGCGAGGTTTACGAGGCTTTCGACCACGACACCGGCCGCTACCAGGATCCCTGGAGACGGCCAGGAATCTGTGCTTGACTGCTGACGTCGCGACACTCACCAAAGGCAAAGTCGTAACTGGCCACCAGTTATCTGGAAAATCCCGGCTAGTATGGGCTCCCAAACTGAGGGCGCTACTTGCGGGAGGTCAGCCATGACGCTGATTGTTCTTGCTGCGTTTCTGGCGCTGGGAATCGCTCTCGTAAACCGCCAGAAGCTGGGCAAGCTGCACCGGGATCTCCGCTCCCTCAGGACGGATGATCCCGCCTGCGTGTTCTCTTCGACGACGGGCCAGATCATCCGCTGGCCTCGGTCGACCTGCTGGCCTGGAGACGCAGGGACGTCTTCGTCTTCGTCCGGCCGGACGCCGAGGAGGTTCGCCTTGTCCGGCTGCGCGACGAGACGCGACCGTGGGCGTTCGAGCTCGCCCGGCACAAGGAGCGGATCCTGCGGATGCCCTGGACGGAGGGCCGGCTCGATCTAGAGGCCGCTCTTGCCCATCAAGGGACCTCGGAAGGGATCTGGCAGATCGCGATGGTAGCGACGCTTCTTCTCACGGCTGTCGTGGTGCTTTGGGTCGTGGCCCGCAAACTGCTCCCGGACAAGCAAAGAGAGGGCTAGGAGCCTGCGGTCCTTATGAGGAGCAAGAGGTTCTCGATGCTTCGAACTCTCCTGGTGTTCGTGGTTGGCATCCAGGTGCTCCTGCCGGTCTTGCTGTACCTGATGCGCGACCGGCTCGTCTTTCTGCCGTCCGCGAAGCCCGGTCCCGAGGCGGGACTGGCCGCCGCCCGGGGGCCAGTGAACATCAACCTGGTCCACGTCGTGCGGCCCGACGGGCGCCGGTTGGCCGCTTACGATGCCCGGCCGCCCGGAAAACAAGGAGCCGTCGTCCTTTTCTTCCACGGCAACGCCGGCAACATCGCGCAGCGTGTCTGGCTGCTGGAGGAGTTCGTCGCCGGCACCGGCGCGCGCACGCTGATGCCGGACTACTCCGGCTACGGCGGCAACGAGGGGTCGCCCTCGGAAGAGGAGGTCTACGTCGACGGCTTGGCGGCCTACGACCACCTCGTGGCCGGCGGGGTGCCAGCCGATCGGATCGTGCTCTACGGCGAGAGCCTTGGCGGCTCCGTCGCCCTGCACGTCGCCACGCGGCGCACCGTCGCCGGCACCGTGCTGCAGTCGACCTTCGCTTCGATGAGCTCGATGGCGCTGCGCATCTACCCGTGGATGCCGCTCGTGGCGCTGCTGGCGCGTGGCGGCTTCCGCAACGTCGACCGGGTCGCCGAGATGGAGTCGCCGGTGCTGCTGGTCCATGGCACCGCCGACCGCATCGTCCCGATCGCCGAGGGCCGAAGCGTGTACGACGCCGCGCGCCGCGTGTCGATCACCCCACCCCACGCCGCGAAGCGCTTCGTCGCCATCGAGGGTGCCGGTCACAACAACCTGTTCGCCTTCGGCGGACGCGACTACCTGCTCGAGCTCCGTCAGACCTTCGCCCGCTGGACCAAGGCGCCGGGCACGGTCCGGCCGATCACGAGCTGGAATCAGTGATGGCGAACAGACCCGGGATCTCACTGGTCCCGCAGGACAGTAGCCGGATCGACCCGCGTCGCACGCCGCGCGGGCACCCAGTGATGGTCTCGTGATACGCACGGACGTCCGCCTCGGCGGGCCACGGCCCCAGCAGCCAGTCGCGCAACGAACCGGCGACTCGTTAACTTGACAGTACCGGCCAGGCAATGCTCTCGGTTCGCAAACCGTCCTGACCGGTACCGATCGGGACTCGAACTAGACGCGACGTCCTGTCTCCGTGGAGATCCCGGCGACTGCCAGTGGCGAGAACTGGAAAGGGGTCGGCCCGGCATTAGCTCTCCAAATGAGGGTCAGGGAGCGCATCGCAACACTTCGGTGGCGGACGGTCTGGCCCTGGTGGTCCGACGTCGTCGTCGAATCACCAATACACAGATCAGCCCCCAGACAAAGAAAGCAATCCCTGGAACCAGAAGGCGTCCGACGCTCATGGTGTCGGAAAAAATCTCCTGGACCCCGCCGGCGGCGACGATGGCACCGGCGTCGAACAGCGCATGCAGGAAGATCGGTGCCAGCAGGGAGCCGGAAACCAGCCTGACGGCGGCGAACATCATCCCCACGCCCGCGGCGAAGACGGCCTGGCTGGCGATGATCTGCCATGGGATCGGTGAGAACACGCCCACCAGATGCGCGGCGCCGAACAGCACCGAGGTCAGCAGACTGGTCGTCAGCATGCCCCGAGCCTCCAGCGCCCGCCAGAACAGGCCCCTGAACACGCCTTCCTCACCGATCGCGATGAAGATCGAGACCAGAATCCAGCCCAGGGCCGCGGCCATGCCGAGGCCAAACGGCGATTCCGGGTTCACCGCTACCAGGGCCGTCAGAACAAAGAATGGGGCTCCCGTGAGTAGGAACCACCAACTCCGTCCGCGCTCGAACCCGTAGTTTCGCAAGCCATCCCATTTCGCGAGCACGACTAGCAATGCGACGGCGAACAGACCCTTGTTGACAAGGTAGACGGTCAGTTGGTCCGCATCCGGATCCACCAGATCGAACGCCGCCGAGAACACAGGCCCCCATAGCACGAGGGCCAGGAAGGCGATGGCGCTCAGCCCACAGAGAGTTCGTCGATTCATGTTTCCTCCACGAGAAAATGTAAACACTCGCTCACATCCTATGGGTGATAGACTCATATGTCAACACGCGTTCACATTTGTCACACTGACTCCTTTCCGAGAGTTCAAGAGGCCGAGCACTGATTCACGAACCCCAACAACAACGCTCCCGCGATACCCAGAACACGATCCTCGCTGCGCTCGAACGCCTGCTCGAGAGCCACTTCTTCGAGCAGATCACCACCCGTCAGCTGGCCCGGGAAGCAGGTGTCTCACCCGCCACGCTGTACCGGCGATTCCAGGACAAGAACGCGCTGCTGCCGGCGCTCTACGAGCGATACGACAAGCGGCTGAACCGGTGGGGTAAGGCGCTATGGGATGAGGATCAACGGCGGCAACACACATCGGTCGAAGAGCGTGTCACCCACGTGGTGAGAGAGCACGTCAACTTCTATCGGGACAACGAGCCGATCTTGCGCACGCTGTACCTCTATCTGCGATTGCATTCCGATATCGAGCTCGGTGAATCCGCCACCGGGCGCCAGGCCCGCTACGGAGAGATCCTGACCCCGATCTTCGAGGCACTCGACCAGCAAGGCCAGGAACTCCCCGACGAGGCCCGGATCAAGCTGTTCTGCCTGATTCTGATCACCAGCATCAAAGAACGCGCCCTGTTCCCCACAACGATTCCGGCGCGGATGCTCGAGTTGAGCGATGAGGAATTCGTGCGTGAGCTGAGCCGGAATCTTGTCGGCTATCTGGTCCTGAATCGGAAATGAGCAGCCTGTGGATCCCGAGAACCCAGCGCGACTCTCGCAACCCCCGTAGGGTGCAACAACTCGGCCGACGGTACTGTCGAGTTAACCGGTCGCCTGGCAGAGTTCGCCGATGAACAACGATCGGCTGAGCTACTGTTGCGCCGCCGCCGGGGTCGTTCCCGGCTCGGCGAGCAGGCTCCTCCAGTTCTGGAGCAAGACCAGCTGCCGCGTGGGGGTGGCGCGCAGGCGCACCAGACTCGTCGTACGCCTTCGACGGAGGATCTCGTAGTGTCCGAGTCGGGTGCCGGCGTCCATCTGAGCGTGAGGCTATTCCCGTCTCGCGCTAGCGCACAACCCCGGCAGGTTTGGCGTCGCGCCGCACCTCCGACGCGTCTCCACAATGTCTCCACGACTGGG
>JACZXM010000214.1 GCA_022571615.1 Acidobacteriota bacterium
ACGCCGGTTCTGGTTTCCGGTCGATGAGGGAATGCTGGCGGCAGCGCGCCGGATCGCCGATTCGGTCGCGCTGGTGCGGTGCCTGCCCTCGGGCGAGTGCCTCGAGCACGACCCGAAGATCGTCGTCGGTGGCAACGGTGTGAGCGGCCCGACGTTCGTCAACAACGCCGAGTTCCGCCAATGGATCTGGCGCGTCTTCCGCGCCGACGCGGTCGACATGGAGACCGCGGCGATCGCTCAGGTCTCGTTCGTCAACGAGGTCCCGTTTCTGGGCTTCCGTTCGCTCTCCGACCTCGCCGGTGGCGGGCCCGGGGCGAACGAGATCGAGACCTTCGCGTACCTGGCGGCCGACAACTCGGCGGCGGTGCTGCTGGAGTTCCTGCGGGCTTGGCGGGGGCCGCGATAAAGGCCCGTGCTACTTCTGCCAGGGGCTGTTAGCCTCGGTCCAAGGAGCGGCCCGCGACGACACCCAGGATGAGTACCTGCTAGTTCTGGGGCTCGCTCTCGTTCTCGGGCACGAGCCGTACCGCCCACAGGCCCGAGTTGTTGTCGGCGAAGAAGATGTTGCCCTTGTGCGGCATCGTGCCCCAGGTGCGGCGGGCATTGGCCTTGAATCCCTGTGGGTCGTCGGGTAGGAAGTACGCGATCTCGCGACCCTGACGGTACAGATCGCCAAGCAGATCGCCCGAGACATCGACGACCCGCAGCCCGGCGTTGTAGTAGGCGATATAGAGGATGTCGTCCTGGACCCAGAAGTTGTGGGTGCCGCCGTAGGGAACCTCGTAGCGGGCGATTTCGCGCGGGTGCTCGAGGTCGTCGAACTCGATCACGTGGATCCAGCCCGCCGCCTGTACGGGCGGGCCTTCGAAGCGGTTGGTCCCCAGCGGGTTGCGCTGGCGCGGGAAGGCCTCGTCGCCGGCGAACACGTAGAACTTGCCGGTGGACTGGCTCCGGTAGGGGAAGGCGGCGTGGTTCCAACCACTCGGGTAGGCGTAGCTGCCCATCTTCACAGGCTGGATCGGCGTGCCGCCCTTGCCGCCGCCGCCGACATCAACCAGCACCACTCCATCCGCCCAGTTGGACGACACGGCGACTCCATCGACGACCCACACGTCGTGGATCGAATGGCCCGGAGTATCGAGCTCGAACTGCCCGACACGGTGCGGATTGCGCGGATCCTCGATACTGATGACGTCGTAGCGCCGGCCGGCGGACAGCGCGTAGATGTGGTCTTGGTAGATGTAGACGTTGTGCACGCCACCGGTCAACTGGTCGTCGTAACGGGCCAGGACCTTGACCCCGTCGAGCGGAGCCGAGACATCGAGGATTACCAGGCCGTTGCGCCGGTTCGATGCACCCTCGCGGCTGATCACCGCGATTCGCCCATCCTCGGAGACCTTCACGTCGTTGACCGTGCGCGCATCGACCTTGATGATGTCGATCAGCTGGATGTTGCGTGGGTCGGTGACATCCCATACGTAGGCATGCCCGGCCGCTCCCCAGGTTCCGGTGATCGCGTAGTCGCGGCCGTCGGGGGCCTCCCAGACCCATAGATCGGAGGTCTTGCGGTCGGCGACGCGGCCCTGTCCGAGCAGCTCGATGGGGCGCCTGACGGCCCTGGGCTCGACCGCGACGGTGGCCGAGACCCAGTGGTCGCCGGCGGAAGCGAGGATCGTGTACTCGCCGGGCAAATCGGCGACGAAGCGACCATCATCGGTGATCAACCCCGACGGCGGTTCGCCCATCCCATGGGACTGGGTGCGGGCTCGAAGAGCGAACTGGATCGGCATCTCCGGGACCGGCTTGTCGTCGGTCCCGAGTGCCATCGCCTCGAAAAAGACCACGTCGCCGGTGCGCACGTGGCTGGCGCTGCCTTGAAGGGTCAGCGCAGCGATCAGATTGGGGCTCACCTCGACCTGCAGCGTGTCGCTCACGGTCTCCGCGCTTGCGGTGATCTCGGCCTCACCGCTGCCTACCATGCGCAGGTGGCCGAGCGGGGTAATCTCGACCACCGAGGGGTCGCTGCTGTGGAGCTCTGGCGTTACCTCGGCGCGCGCCGCTCCCGAGATGTCGGTCACAGTGAAGGCAGGGCGCACCGAGGTGCCGGCGTAGAAGTGCCCTGGCATGTTGACGAACGCCAGGCTGGCAAGCGGTGGGGCGGGAATGTGAACGGAGACTCGAGCCGTCAACGCATCCCGGTCGCGTCTCGGGTCGACGTCGGGGGAGCTCGGCACGCGGGCCATGAGCTCGAAATCACCCGGAGCGTATGCTTCTACCTCTCCTGCCTCCGAGACGCCGACGCTACGGCGGGCGAGCGAGAACCAGACCACGACCGCATCCTCGATAACGTTGCCTTCCTCGTCCTTGACCACCGCGACGAGCTCGGCTTTGTCTCCGACCTCGAGCTCCAGTTCCTCGGGCGTCACCTCGATCGTTGCGGCCTTGGGCTGCGGATTTGGTGGCTGCTCATCCTGCGCCGTGGCGGGGACGATAAACGAAACCAGGGCGCAAAGCACGATCAAGGGTTGAGCGGTTCGCATCGGTGGCACCTCATAAGCAACGGCAGGCCGGAGAGGGCGCAGGGTGCTCGGGATTCTACAGGATCAATTCGAGGCACGACGCTCGATGGAACCGAGTTCGACGGCTCGCGCTCGCACGATCCGCCGGGACCGTCGACTTTCGGTGTCAATCGCGTGATTGCGGGGTGGACCGAGGGCCTGCAGCTCATGCCGGTCGGCTCCAAGTACAAGCTCTATATCCGCTCGGACCTGGCCTACGGCGACAACGCGCCTCCGGGGGCCGGCTTCGGCCCGGGATCCACACTCGTGTTCGAGGTCGAGTTGTTGGGGATCGTCGGCAAGCAATGAGTTGGAAACAGCCCGTGCCACCGCTGCCAAGGGCCGCTAAACGCCGTTTCCTGTAAAGAACCGTCAGAGCCCTGCATAGAAGCTTGGAAAACGGCAATTTGTGATTGTCGAGGCGGTCTCGGATCGGTAGATTACGGATGACGAGCCTCTAGTTGTCCCCGCTTCCGCGAGCCGTAAATGGGTCTCCCGCAATCCCTGACACGATGCCATCGTGCCGTCCTGTTCATGGTGGTCGTGTGTCTTCTGGCCCTGCCGGCAAGGGTGCTGGCGCAACAGGGCGGCCAGACGGACCAGTCCGCCGAGCGGCTGCGCCGCCTACAGCAAGCGATCGACAGCGCCGGCCGACCCGCCGATGTCGTGCCCGACGGCCCGCCGGATGTGACGCTCACCGCCGCCGAGGAGGCGGAGATCGGTGCCGACGGCAAACGAATGGCGGCGACGCGCACGCTCGACCCACCGGTGATCGACGGCCTGGTCGATGATGACGTCTGGGCTCGTGCCGACGTGGTGACGGACTTCCTGCAGCGCGAGCCGGTCGAAGCCGCGGCGCCGTCGGAGCGCACCGAGGTCCGTATTCTGTACGACGAGGACAATATCTATATCGCCTTCGTGATGTACGACTCGGAGCCGGACAAGATCTCTGCTTCCGACCTGCGGCGCGACAGCAGGCTCGGCGCCGACGACACGATCGCGGTGCTGTTCGATACCTACCACGATCACCGCAACGGGTTCCTGTTCCGTGTCAATCCGCTCGGCACCAAGTACGACGCCACGCTCAAGGACGAACGCCAGCTCAACGCCCAGTGGGACGAGAAGTGGGAGGCAGCGGCCCGTATCACCGAGCGGGGATGGGAAGCAGAAATGCAGATCCCCTGGAAGGTGCTGCGCTACGACACCGGCTCGCACATCTGGGGAATCGATTTCAAGCGTGAGATCCGGCGCCGCAACGAAGAGCTCGAGTGGAGCAACTACCGTCAGGGGTTCGACTTCCGCAACGTATCGCAGGCCGGGCATTTGGTGGGATTGCGCGATCTGAAGCTCACCGACCGGTACCGTTTCAAGCCGTACCTGACCGGCGGCTACGCGGCGTTCAACGCCACCGACAACCCGCTGACCCGGAACGACGGCGATTTCGGTCTCGAGGACTTCAAGTACCAGCTCACCCCGAACCTGACCGCCGATCTGACGATCAACACCGACTTCGCTCAGGTCGAGGATGACCGGGAGCGAGTCAACCTGACGCGGTTCCCGCTCTTCTTTCCCGAGCGCCGCGAGTTCTTTCTCGAGGGGGCCGACAAATTCTCCTTCGGAGGTGGTGGTGCCGAGCACCGGGGGCCCTCGGCGCTGATCTATCACTCACGCAACATCGGTCTGTACGAAGGCAATCCGGTGGGGATGCGCTACGGTGCGAAGCTCACCGGCAAGATGGGTTCCACGAGCATCGGGTTCATCAATGCCATGACGACGGATGCGTTCGAGTTCGACTACCTGGGCCAGAACTACACCGCCGTGCGGGTGAAACAGGATGTCCTGGAGCGGTCGTCGATCGGGATGATCTTCACCAATGTGCAGGGTGGAGGCGAGTACAACCGAGTCGGAGGCATCGATGCCAGCTTCCGGTTCTGGGACTACTTCGATGTCAGCGGCTTCATCGCACAGGCACGCGATTCCGAAGTTGACGGTGCCCAGTATCTCGGTTCTCTGCGCGCCGCCTGGGACAGCGATCTATGGAGCGCGAGCGCATCCTTCGACTACGTCGATGCGGACTTTCAGGCCGATCTCGGCTTTGTCCGCAGGCACGATATGATGCGCCAGAACATCTCGTTGGGCTGGAAGCCGCGCCCGCGCTGGGGCGCCGTGCGCCAGATCATGTTCTTCGGCACGGTGGAATACATCACCGATACCGACGGTGAGATCCAGACCCGGAACCAGAACCTGTTCACGCGCTTCGGGTTCGAGTCCGGGGACGCTGCGACGGTGAGCGTCAGCCGCACCTTCGAACGGCTCCAGGTCGGGTTCTCTCCCTCGGGGCTGGCCTCGGTACCGGCAGGCGACTACAGCTTCACCAACTACAGGATCTCGTTCAACAGCTTCCGCGGGCGCACGATCAGCGGCCGGATCAACTTCAACGGCGGCGGTTTCTTCAACGGCACGAGGAACTCCTACGGCGGCAGAGTAACCTGGCGAAGCACCCAGAAGTTGTCGCTGTCGCCCAGCTATAGCTTCAATCGGGTCGACCTACCGACCGGCTCGTTCTCGACCCATCTCGGCGGCATGCGAGCCTCTTATAATTTCAGCGACCGCTGGCTGACGAGCGCGCTGGTGCAGTACAACAGCGTCTCGCAAAGCCTGTCAGTGTTCGCGCGGCTCAACTTCATCTATCGCACCGGCGACGACTTCTTCCTCGTCTTCAAGTCCAATACGCGCTACGACGAGGAGTTCTACGGCAAGACCGACCAGACGGTGATCGCCAAGATGACGCGCTCCTGGGATTTCTGAGCTCTTCGGTGGGTCGAGAGCGAGCTGTGCCGCGCTTGCGGCACGCTCTCAGGCTATCCTGTTGCCCCACAGGAGACCTGATGTGAAGCTTCTTCGTCCTCTAGCATCTGGTGGCAGAAGTGCCGTGGGTCGCGCGGCGGTAGCGCTGGCGATGACATTGCTGGCGGCGTCGATCGCGATCACGCACTGTGCTCCGGCCACACCGCTGCCGCGCGGCGACGGAGTGTCGCTGGTCGTGATGGTGGTCGTAGATCAGATGCGCGGCGAGTATCTGCAGCGGTTCCGCCATCTGTACAAAGGCGGGCTCGCCTATCTGCTCGACAATGGCGTGGTCTTCTCGGATGCCCACCATAACCATGCGATGACGGCAACCGCTCCGGGGCACGCGGCTCTCTCGACCGGCATGGAGCCGGCGCGCTCGGGGATTGTCGGCAACAGCTGGTTCGATCGCGCCACGGGCGAGGACGTATACAGCGCCGGGCGGAGCCAGTCGCCGGTCAACCTGAAGGTCACTGCGATCGGCGACTGGCTCAAGCGTGCCGACCCTCGCGCCAAGGTGTTTACCGCTAGTCCTAAGGACCGCTCCGCGGTCATG